>NZ_VATM01000040.1:0-3630 GCF_005781075.1 Escherichia sp. E2562
AATTTACTATGCCACTACAGACGCGGATACTTTCGGTATCTCTTTACGCTATAGCACATACAAGCAGTGAACTATCAACTGGTGCGAGTGTAGGGGCTCAATGCTAATGTCTATTTGAGGACTGCAGATGTTTTCCTCGGCTGGGTAAGTTGTTAACCCCAGAATTTGGGCCAAGTATTGTATGTGGCGAAGCTGGTACAGGAACAAAGGGATAACCGTCGTTTTAAAGCTCTTCCATCGGTGAATAGCCCCGATGTGACCCGGAACAAGTCTCAGCATTCACGGGATGAAAACGATTTGCTTGATGCGATGATAAAACTACAGAACGGCTCTGGGCAGAAGGTCTAAGAATACACGCCTTGCTCTAGTCGTGTTATTAACGCTATTACCGTTTGGATTCCTGATTCGCTCCCCATAAGTTCTTCAGGGGTTTGCCACCGTAACGCTCGGTTGGGTTCATGGCACCACTTTTGGGCCGCACTTTCGTTACCTTCAAACAATTGCGTAGCCAGTTGATGGACATCTTCTCTGTTCAAGGAGTCAACTCCACTATTTAGTTATCGTTTTCTTAATCTGTTTAATGACTGGATATGAACTTCGCTACTCATTTTAGCAATGAGTAACAAGTCAATGTATCAGATGCATTCGTGACTAATACAAATAAATGCGTATAACCATTTGACAATAAAGGTTTAGATGAAAAAAAGAGAGAGTGAAATCGAATTTCACTCTCTCCATTCGGGCGCTAGGCTGGTTAGCCTCATTAAATATGATGTAACCAACGCGTCCCCCTGTATGCTAGACGCTTACAACTATAATCACTGTACATCATGGATGCAACTTTTTTGCTAATAACATTCAGCAGAGGTTGCAATGAAGTGTATGTATGTCGAACGCTACCAACCTGCATCAGTCAATGGAACCTGTTGAGTTGTTCAGCTATATCGACGTTGTTTGATTTACTTTCCATTGCCCATACAGTACTGACCGCGTATCTATAGAAAGGAGTGGTTTATCATTGATTGTAAATCATAAAAATGGCAGCCTCACCAATTATCAGACTCTGTTTGTCCGACAATATCTCAAATGATACAACCAGTTCTAATCAAGATAAAAGAAAGGTGGTTTAATATAATAACCTAGGCAGCACTCCATTATATCCCTTTTATTATTAACGAAAACAACCGAACAATCGTTGGACATGATCTTTTACATCCAGTATACCAAACAACTCTCAATTTAAACTGAGAATGTAATTTGATAATAACTATCCAGATACTGGCTGGGGAGAGAATTTAACATATGGTAATTATATGTTCTATAAATAATTATCTCGCCATTTTAAATTCTATTAATATTATCGGGGTTATTTACGCTGAAAGGAAAATATTTACTTTATTAGTGGATGGTGAGTGGAATTGTAAGTGTTTTAGTTGGTGCTTATATTTTTTTTGATATTAAAAATATATGATTGATGTCTATTATTTCCTCAACAATCTGTTCCCTGGTGTTACCATTTAAAATAGCCATGGATAATAGCAAGTAGCCCGTTTTAGTTCCAAGTGTTTTTTATCGCGCCCAATAAAATAATGGTGTTGTTGATATTCTTCAGGCCTAATATGAAGAGGTAATGACATTAGATGTGCACGGTAGGTACGAATAATAGAAATATCGGTTCGTTATATTTTACAGAGTAAGTTATGCGTTAAACTATCAGATTCTTATATGAGCACATTGCCCTTGCATAAATACAATTGCAATAATTTTCTACTCGAATTAAAAGATCGGTTTTGGAGATGGAAAAGTAACTTTTATAAATTTTGAACTATCGATTTAAGCTTCTAAACCATCCATTAAACTATTGTCCTTACTTGTATCACTTTTTAACCAAAGTCTCCAGGGTTTTCTCAAAACCCCTGAGCCTGCTAACGAAAATTTTACTGCTTAAAAAAAACGCAATACTGCAATCAGTATCTGCGATATGCCGAGAAACTTTCGCGAAAAAACGTCTTTGCGTGATTATATCTCTGATTGCTTAGGATGACTACGACATAGGGTCACTTTTTCCTTAAAAATGGCCCTATGTGCACCTCGCATAGGGTCACTTATTGATGAAAAGTGACCCTATGTAATCACGATATAGGGTCACTTTTTTTAAAAGTGGCACTATGTACAAAAATCATAGGATCATTTTTCTCGAAAAAGTGGCACTAGATATATGTATAACTTAAATGGCAAAACAGTACTTATCAACTCACAATAATACCAATACCCATTGTCAAAAAAGCTACTTTTATGTAGCATTAGAAAACATCCTCATACGACCCTCCCATTCCCATCTGACGTGCTTTTCAAACTGTTAACTTCCAGCTGCATTCCAGGCATTCAAAATGCCTCAAAAAAACACAAAAAAAAGTCCCATTTGTGAAAAAAAACTGATAATCTCTTCGGTATGGTTATTTTAAATCAAGAGGTCGCATATCTAATTCGAAACTATTAAAGTCACCGGAGATATCACTCAGTTTGTTGTGTTCACAAATTTATGTGTTTCGGGAAGAAACTGAAGACATGATCACAATTTACTGGATCGTGTGGAAGGAAAGGAGTCATCAGGAGATAAATTTACCGTGACCAGGCAATACGGTGAAGAAGGAGTATCTGGGGGTGTATGTACCAAAAGTTGCATTATAATTGGTAATGCAAAGAAAGTTACAATTACATGGCATAAGTTTAGCACGTATAAAACGAGGTCACTGAGTTACATTTAAAAACTTGTTTTTGTAATGAAGAGCGAAAATATGCGAAAAACACATTTTGTGAACCATGCGATCTGGGAATATTGGATGGTTGCGGAGACGGACGGATTACTATAACCATTACGGCAAGAACGCTCTATTTTAACAGCACGAAATTAAGAGGCTTTGATGATGTAAGTACCGCTATTTCATTATTGTTTAGAACAGTTAATGTTGACGAGTGTGCCCCAATTTTCTTATCTGCTAAATTTTCTCCTGCACAGTTAAACTTCGGCAATCAGAATACTATACACTTTTACAAACATATTTTTGAAATGAACAGCTCGTTTACTCTGGAATATAAATTAAATTTTCTGGATTATTTGTCGGTTAGCGATTATAACGTATATGGTTTACAGTATTACTCGAAGTCTCAACATGTAAAGAGAACGCATAAAGAAAATACCTAACGTTTATTTTATTTACCTTTTTGATTATTTTGTCGAAAAAAAATAAAACAGAACTAAAGCGTGCGGATATATATATCTACGGGATTGTCCACCACACTGAACATCAAAAGAGAAAGCTGCCGGTTAAAGGAAAAACGCAAAGTGGGAATGCTGGCAAAAAACGCTACGCCAATCAGTGATGATGAAATGGCGGAAACAGACATCTGAACCTGGCTCTTGACAGATTGTGTAATGGTTCATGCTAATGTCACACGTGATAATACCCAGCCAGAAAGGCTGGGTATTTCCGATGACTACGGATACATATCAATGAACACTTCGCGCAGATAAGAGTATTCCTGCTTATTCTGACAATAGTATTCCACTCTCAGCGTGCTCTGATCCACGCCCTGCGGGGGCATATCACAGCCCGCCAGATCGTCTAT
>NZ_VATM01000041.1:0-1146 GCF_005781075.1 Escherichia sp. E2562
CAGCTAATAAAACATTAGCCAAGTCGGCTAATGGGTATAAGCCAAGTCAGCTAAACACAAAAGACAATATACAAAAGACAATAAATACAAATACCCCCTTACCCCCTAACGGGGGCGGCGATGGGCAGGTTAAACCTGAACGTCGCAAGGCAGAACGCATCGACTACGAATCCTTCCTGAACGCCTACAACACCGAAGTCGGTGACAGACTTCCACATGCTGTTGCGGTCAACGAGAAACGCAAACGCCGCCTGAAGAAAATCATCCCGCAACTGAAAACGCCAAACGTGGACGGTTTCAGAGCGTATGTCAGGGCGTTTGTGCATCAGGCCAAGCCGTTTTACTTCGGAGACAACGACACGGGCTGGACGGCCGATTTTGATTACCTGCTGAGGGAAGACTCGTTAACGGGAGTTCGGGAAGGGAAGTTTGCAGACAGGGGGATTGCATGAGACAGGATATCGAAGCGAGCGTTATCGGTGGCCTGCTGATTGGTGGATTGACGCCAACCGCTAGTGACGTTCTGGCAACGCTGGAGCCGGAAGCGTTTTCAATTCCGCTCTACCGGAAAGCCTTCGAGGTTATCCGCAAGCAGGCGCGAAACAGAAACCTAATCGACGCGCTGATGGTTGCCGAGGAGTGCGGAGAGGAGCATTTCACGTCAATCCTGATGACCAGCAAAAACTGCCCGAGTGCCGCAAACCTGAAGGGATATGCCGGAATGGTCGCGGATAACTATCACCGCCGCCTGGTGCTGGAAATCATGGATGAAATGCGTGAACCAATTCAGAACGGAACCATCGATACATCGAGTCAGGCGATGGACGAGCTGGTAAAGCGTCTTTCAGCCATCAGAAAGCCCCGTGACGAGGTTAAACCTGTACGGTTAGGGGAAATCATCACCGACTACACTGACACGCTTGACAGGCGTCTGAGGAACGGAGAAGAGTCAGATACCCTGAAGACCGGAATCGAAGAACTTGACGCCATCACCGGAGGGATGAACGCAGAAGACCTGGTGATTATCGCCGCTCGTCCTGGTATGGGTAAAACCGAACTGGCGCTGAAGATTGCCGAAGGCGTTGCAAGCCGCGTTATTCCTGGTTCTGACGTCCGGCGCGGAGTGTTGATTTTCTCGATGGAAAT
>NZ_VATM01000042.1:0-1146 GCF_005781075.1 Escherichia sp. E2562
CAGCTAATAAAACATTAGCCGAGTCGGCTAATGGGTATAAGCCAAGTCAGCTAAACACAAAAGACAATATACAAAAGACAATAAATACAAATACCCCCTTACCCCCTAACGGGGGCGGCGATGGGCAGGTTAAACCTGAACGTCGCAAGGCAGAACGAATCGACTACGAATCCTTCCTGAACGCCTACAACACCGAAGTCGGTGACAGACTGCCACACGCTGTTGCGGTCAACGAGAAACGCAAACGCCGCCTGAAGAAAATCATCCCGCAACTGAAAACGCCAAACGTGGACGGTTTCAGAGCGTATGTCAGGGCGTTTGTGCATCAGGCCAAGCCGTTTTACTTCGGAGATAACGACACGGGCTGGACGGCCGATTTTGATT
This sequence comes from Escherichia sp. E2562, assembly GCF_005781075.1. NCBI lineage: Bacteria > Pseudomonadati > Pseudomonadota > Gammaproteobacteria > Enterobacterales > Enterobacteriaceae > Escherichia > Escherichia sp. E2562. Next base: position 385 of record NZ_VATM01000042.1, read on the forward strand.
ACCTGCTGAGGGAAGATTCGTTAACGGGAGTACGGGAAGGGAAGTTTGCAGACAGGGGGATTGCATGAAACAGGATATCGAAGCGAGCGTTATCGGTGGACTGCTGATTGGTGGATTAACACCAACTGCCAGTGACGTTCTGGCAACGCTTGAGCCGGAAGCGTTTTCAATTCCGCTCTACCGGAAAGCCTTCGAGGTTATCCGCAAGCAGGCGCGAAACAGAAACCTAATCGACGCGCTGATGGTTGCCGAGGCGTGCGGAGAGGAGCATTTCACGTCAATCCTGATGACCAGCAAAAACTGCCCGAGTGCCGCAAACCTGAAGGGATATGCCGGAATGGTCGCGGATAACTATCACCGCCGTCTGGTGCTGGAAATCATGGATGAAATGCGTGAACCAATTCAGAGCGGAACCATCGACGTATCGAGTCAGGCGATGGATGAACTTGTAAAACGTCTCTCAGCTATCAGAAAGCCCCGTGACGAGGTTAAACCTGTACGGTTAGGGGAAATCATCACTGACTACACTGACACGCTTGACAGGCGTCTGAGGAACGGAGAGGAATCAGATACCCTGAAGACCGGAATCGAAGAACTTGACGCCATCACCGGAGGGATGAACGCGGAAGACCTGGTGATTATCGCTGCTCGTCCGGGTATGGGGAAAACCGAGCTGGCGCTGAAGATTGCCGAAGGCGTTGCAAGTCGCGTTATTCCTGGTTCTGACGTCCGGCGCGGAGTATTGATTTTCTCGATGGAAAT
>NZ_VATM01000043.1:0-2103 GCF_005781075.1 Escherichia sp. E2562
GCACCTGCGATTTTTTGCATCCAACGTTTGACCTCTGCGGAGGTGAAGCGTGAACCTCCCACAAGACGGCATCAAATTGCATCGCGGTAACTTCACCGCTATCGGTCAGCAGATCCAGCCTTATCTGGAGGATGGAAAATGCTTTCGCATGGTGCTTAAACCGTGGCGGGAGAGACGCAGTCTTTCCCAGAATGCACTCAGCCACATGTGGTACAGCGAAATCAGTGAATACCTCATCAGCAGGGGGAAATCGTTCGCTACCGCAGCATGGGTAAAAGATGCTCTCAAACACACATACCTCGGTTATGAAACCAAGGACCTGGTTGATGTCGTAACCGGCGAAATCACTACTATCCAGTCGTTACGCCATACCTCCGATCTTGATACCGGAGAGATGTATGTCTTCCTGAGTAAGGTTGAATCTTGGGCGATGAGTATTGGCTGCCACCTGACTATTCCGCAGAGCTGCGAGTATCAGCTGCTGCGTGATAAGCAGGAGGCGTAATGGCTACACCGCTTATTCGTGTCATGAACGGACACATCTACAAAGTACCAAATCGTCGTAAGCGTAAACCTGAGCTGAAGCCATCCGAAATACCAACACTGCTCGGATATACCGCCAGCCTGGTTGATAAAAAATGGTTGCGACTGGCAGCAAGGAGGAATCATGGCTGATTTGAGAAAAGCAGCGCGTGGTCGGGAATGCCAGGTAAGAATCCCTGGCGTATGTAATGGCAATTCTGAAACGTCTGTACTGGCACATATCCGGCTAGCTGGATTGTGCGGCACCGGTATTAAACCGCCAGACCTTATTGCCACCATTGCATGTTCTGCCTGTCACGACGAGATCGACCGTCGCACGCATTTTGTTGACGCTGGATATGCAAAAGAATGCGCGCTGGAAGGTATGGCGAGAACGCAGGTTATCTGGCTGAAAGAGGGGGTAATTAAGGCGTGAATACTTACTACATCACACTACCCTGGCCGCCGAGCAATAACCGCTACTACCGCCATAATCGCGGGCGCACGCACATCAGCGCAGAAGGGCAGGCATACCGCGATAACGTCGCCCGAATCATTAAAAACGCAATGCTGGATATCGGCCTGGCTATTCCTGTGAAAATCCGCATTGAGTGTCACATGCCGGATCGCCGTCGCCGTGACCTGGATAATCTGCAAAAAGCAGCTTTTGACGCACTCACCAAAGCAGGTTTCTGGCTGGATGATGCTCAGGTCGTTGATTATCGCGTTGTGAAGATGCCCGTTACCAAGGGGGGAAAGCTGGAGCTGACCATCACTGAACTGGGAGATGAATGATGTTTGAGTCTTATATGGCAGAACGTCTTCGCCGCCGCTGGGGGCGCCTGCGCTTATATCGTTTTCCCGGTTCTGTTTTGACCGATTACCGAATACTGAAGAATTACGCCAAAACACTGGCAGAGACAATTGTATGAAGCCAGAGATAACGATCGGTTGATGCCGTTTTATTGTTTTTTGCTGCCAATTGGCGTGCTGGTGTAAATGGAGAACGAGAATGAATCTTGAGGCCTTACCAAAATATTACTCCCCAAAATCTCCAAAATTGAGCGATGACGCACCGGCGACAGGCTCTGGCTGTTTAACGATTACGGATGTGATGGCTGCGCAGGGGATGGTGCAGTCGAAAGCACCGCTTGGGTTTGCCTTATTCCTGGCAAAAGTTGGTGTTCAGGACCCTCAGTTTGCAATTGAAGGTCTGCTCAATTACGCGATGGCACTGGATAACCCGACATTGAATAAATTGAGTGCAGAAACACGGTTACAGATTATTCCTTACCTCGTGAATTTTGCCTTTGCTGATTATTCCAGGTCTGCGGCAAGTAAGGCTCGCTGTGAGCATTGTGCTGGTACGGGATTTCATAATGTATTGCGCGAAGTGGTGAAACATTCCAGAAGCGGGGAATCCGTTATCAAGGAAGAGTGGGTGAAGGAACTATGTCAGCATTGTCATGGTAAGGGAGAAGTCAGCACAGCGTGCAGAGGGTGTAAGGGTAAAGGTATTGTCCTGGATGAAAAAAGGACCCGGCTTCATGGCACGCCTGTTTATGTAGTGGTCAACAAAAA
>NZ_VATM01000044.1:0-3556 GCF_005781075.1 Escherichia sp. E2562
TCCTCCCGGATGCACCATCTTCTCCAAAAAATTTCCTTCAAAAATATCTCATTTCTAAATAACTATTTTATCCATTTCCTGAATTTTCTTCTCCTTCGCCATCAGCGACAAAATCAAGCAATTACGCTAAAGTAGCGTCATATTTTTCGACTTGCGAGAAGACCATGTACGAGCGTTATGCAGGTTTAATTTTTGATATGGATGGCACAATCCTGGATACGGAGCCTACGCACCGTAAAGCGTGGCGCGAAGTATTAGGGCATTACGGTCTTCAGTACGATGTTCAGGCGATGATTGCGCTTAATGGCTCGCCCACGTGGCGTATTGCTCAGGCGATTATTGAGCTGAATCAGGCCGATCTCGACCCGCATGCGTTAGCGCGTGAAAAAACAGAAGCAGTAAGAAGTATGCTGCTGGATAGCGTCGAGCCGCTTCCTCTTGTTGAAGTGGTGAAAAGCTGGCACGGACGTCGACCAATGGCTGTTGGAACGGGGAGTGAAAGCGCCATCGCTGAGGCATTGCTGGCGCACCTGGGATTACGCCGTTATTTTGATGCGGTCGTTGCCGCCGATCACGTCAAACACCATAAACCTGCGCCAGACACATTTTTGTTGTGCGCACAGCGTATGGGCGTGCAACCAACGCAGTGTGTGGTCTTTGAAGATGCTGATTTCGGTATTCAGGCTGCTCGCGCTGCAGGCATGGACGCTGTGGATGTTCGCTTGCTGTGAGTGAAGCTTTATCGCTTTTCTCGTTGTTTGCCAGTAGTTTCCTCAGCGCTACACTATTACCCGGTAATTCCGAAGTCGTCCTGGTTGCAATGTTACTTTCCGGGGTAAGTCATCCCTGGGTTTTAGTGTTAACAGCAACAATGGGTAATAGCCTTGGAGGGCTAACTAACGTTATCCTTGGGCGTTTCTTTCCACTGCGCAAAACATCGCGCTGGCAAGAGAAAGCCATCGGCTGGCTGAAACGATATGGTGCAATCACACTATTATTAAGCTGGATGCCCGTGGTTGGCGATTTACTGTGTCTGTTAGCGGGATGGATGCGCATCTCGTGGGGACCAGTAATCTTTTTTTTGTGCCTTGGTAAAGCGTTACGCTATGTTGCGATTGCAGTAGCTACCGTTCAGGGCATGATGTGGTGGCACTAATTGTAGGCCTGCACACATGGCCACCATTACAGTTATGCTAAATAAAACGATTTTGACAGGCGGGAGGTCAATTTGATCCCGGACGTATCACAGGCGCTGGCCTGGCTGGAAAAACATCCTCAGGCGTTAAAGGGGATACAGCGTGGGCTGGAGCGCGAAACTTTGCGTGTTAATGCTGATGGCACACTTGCAACAACAGGTCATCCTGAAGCATTAGGTTCCGCACTAACGCATAAATGGATAACCACCGATTTTGCGGAAGCATTGCTGGAATTTATTACACCAGTGGATGGTGATATTGAACATATGCTGACCTTTATGCGCGACCTGCATCGTTATACGGCGCGCAATATGGGCGATGAGCGGATGTGGCCGTTAAGCATGCCATGCTACATCGCAGAAGGTCAGGACATCGAACTGGCACAGTACGGCACTTCTAACACCGGACGCTTTAAAACGCTGTACCGTGAAGGGCTGAAAAATCGCTACGGCGCGCTGATGCAAACCATTTCCGGCGTGCACTACAATTTCTCTTTGCCAATGGCATTCTGGCAAGCGAAGTGCGGTGATATCTCGGGCGCTGATGCCAAAGAGAAAATTTCTGCGGGCTATTTCCGCGTTATCCGCAACTACTATCGCTTCGGTTGGGTCATTCCTTATCTGTTTGGTGCGTCTCCGGCGATTTGTTCTTCTTTCCTGCAAGGAAAACCAACGTCGCTGCCGTTTGAGAAAACCGAGTGCGGTATGTATTACCTGCCGTATGCGACCTCTCTTCGTTTGAGCGATCTTGGCTATACCAATAAATCGCAAAGCAATCTCGGTATTACCTTCAATGATCTCTACGAGTACGTCGCAGGGCTCAAGCAGGCTATCAAAACGCCGTCGGAAGAGTACGCGAAGATTGGTATTGAGAAAGACGGTAAGCGGCTACAAATCAACAGCAACGTGCTGCAGATTGAAAACGAACTGTATGCGCCGATTCGTCCAAAACGCGTTACTCGCAGCGGAGAATCGCCTTCTGATGCGCTATTACGTGGCGGCATTGAATATATTGAAGTGCGTTCGCTGGACATCAACCCGTTCTCGCCGATTGGTGTAGATGAACAGCAGGTGCGTTTCCTCGACCTGTTTATGGTCTGGTGTGCGCTGGCTGATGCACCGGAAATGAGCAGTAGCGAACTTGCCTGTACACGCGTTAACTGGAACCGGGTGATCCTCGAGGGTCGTAAACCAGGCCTGACGCTGGGTATCGGTTGCGAAACTGCGCAGTTCCCGTTGCCGCAGGTGGGTAAAGATCTGTTCCGCGATCTAAAACGCGTCGCGCAAACGCTGGATAGCATTAACGGCGGCGAAGCGTACCAGAAAGTGTGTGATGAACTGGTCGCCTGCTTCGATAATCCTGATCTGACTTTCTCTGCGCGTATCTTAAGGTCTATGATTGATACTGGCATTGGCGGAACAGGTAAAGCGTTTGCAGAAGCCTACCGTAATCTTCTGCGTGAAGAGCCGCTGGAAATTCTGCGCGAAGAGGATTTTGTAGCCGAGCGCGAGGCGTCTGAACGTCGCCAGCAGGAAATGGAAGCCGCTGATACCGAACCGTTTGCGGTGTGGCTGGAAAAACACGCCTGACAGAAAAGAAAAAGGCCACTCGTGAGTGGCCAAAATTTCATCTCTGAATTCAGGGATGATGATAACAAATGCGCGTCTTTCATATACTCAGACTCGCCTGGGAAGAAAGAGTTCAGAATATTTAAAAAAAATTTACCGGAGGTGGCTAAATGCCGTTGTTAGATAGCTTCACAGTCGATCATACCCGGATGGAAGCGCCTGCAGTTCGGGTGGCGAAAACAATGAACACCCCGCATGGCGACGCAATTACCGTGTTCGATCTTCGCTTCTGCGTGCCGAACAAAGAAGTGATGCCAGAAAGAGGGATCCATACCCTGGAGCACCTGTTTGCTGGTTTTATGCGTAACCATCTTAACGGTAATGGCGTTGAGATTATCGATATCTCACCAATGGGCTGCCGCACTGGTTTTTATATGAGTCTGATTGGTACGCCTGATGAGCAGCGTGTCGCTGATGCCTGGAAAGCGGCAATGGAAGACGTGCTGAAAGTGCAGGATCAGAATCAGATCCCGGAACTTAACGTCTATCAGTGCGGTACTTACCAGATGCACTCTTTGCAGGAAGCACAGGATATTGCGCGTAGCATTCTGGAACGTGACGTGCGCATCAACAGCAATGAAGAACTGGCGCTGCCGAAAGAGAAGTTGCAGGAACTGCACATTTAGTTGGTTAGTGCAGAAGCAGCCGGAGATGCAACAGCACCGTCAGGCTTGCCTGGTGCGCTACGCTTATCTGGTTGACGCAGGGAACATGCCACCTGTACGTGACAGG
>NZ_VATM01000045.1:0-1601 GCF_005781075.1 Escherichia sp. E2562
GCGAAGCTGGGCTTCAGAACTGAAACCGCAGAACCTGCCAGCTTTGATTACCTGGATGGAAAAAACCAGCCCACTGGATTCTTCCGTAACCTTATCGATTCGCTTTACCAGGCCGCGACCAATGATCCGCGAACCAGTCATGCTCTCGTGAAGCATAATTATCAGCGCCTGCTGGATAAAATTGACAGCGGAAGTGACCACTATTCTCCAATGGAGTACTGGAGAGCACTTCACAATCCCGACTATCTTGACGTTATTCAGAAAACAATCGTAAAACACCCAAGCGACTGGTACTTCAAAAAAGGCGATGCTATCTGGCAACCGTTCCTCAATGCGCTGAAAAAAGATGCGCCAGAATGGAAGAAATACAGCGAAGATTTTCTTGATAAAATGGCATGGATGCAGGATGTTACCACAGAAAAACTGGGGCCTTCATTATGGCACATGCATCCAGTATTATTTTTAGGAGCATTGCAGAACAGAAATAAACTTATATGGATCAAAATGGTTGAAAAGAGATTCGGTACAGAAATTGCTGAATCATTTAAACAAAAGGTCGTAGAAGTAGGTAATGAACTATCAATTGACCCAAATTATATAATGGCATGTATGGCGTTAGAAACTGGGGAGAAGTTCAATACATCTACAAAAAACCCTCATTCTTCTGCTACCGGGTTAATTCAATTCATGTCTGACACTGCAAAAGACTTAGGGACAACAACTTCTAAACTTGCCGCCATGACACACGTAGAGCAGATGGATTACGTGAAGAAATATTTTGAAATGCAGGCTAATAATTTTAATTACCCTACTAACAAATGGACATTGGGCGATGTATATCTTTCAATTTTCACACCAGCAGCAATGTTACTCAAAGATACAGATATCGTATATTCAAGCGGACAACGTGCCTATGCGGTTAACCAGTTCCATGACAGAAATAAAGATGGCAAGATAATTAAAAGTGAAATTGTAAAAAACATAGACGAATTTTATGCAAAAGGGTTCAATTATGAAGGCTAATTTTATGAAGCTTACATCAAAGAGTTTTCTTCTTTCCATTCCAGTCATTTTTTATTTCTGTGGCACATCTTCATTTGCAAGTGAAGCACCGCATGTAAACACAGCTGTAGATAAAGGAATATGTAGTATTCAGATAGATGGCGATACTATCGACAATTACAAATGTGATTACTCCCGCGCACCATCTATTCTAAACTACTCCTATTTATACGAAGCCGATAAGCAAATGCTTGTTATAATTGATAGCCCAATGGGTAATGCTTGTGATGGTGGACCGTTACATATTTATAGCAAAACAGAAGATGGAAAATTTAAACCTCTGAAGACAATTGACTTCTGTGGTGGTCATTACCCATCAATAACCAGTGGCCCAGAAACATTCAAGATAAATATACCTTCAATCGCTGTCGATGGCACAAGTAAAAAGATCCCAGCAGAGACATGGGAATTAAAGAATGATGAATTAGTTAAGAAATAAGAAAGAGGAATTTAATAGTGCTCCAGATTATCCGTAAAGGCGATAAAACCACTCATGGCGGCTCGGTACTGACCGCTTCAGAAACGATGAAATTCGGTGG
>NZ_VATM01000046.1:0-1007 GCF_005781075.1 Escherichia sp. E2562
GCATTCGACCAGATCGATAACGCGCCGGAAGAAAAAGCTCGTGGTATCACCATCAACACTTCTCACGTTGAATATGACACCCCGACCCGTCACTACGCACACGTAGACTGCCCGGGGCACGCCGACTATGTTAAAAACATGATCACTGGTGCTGCTCAGATGGACGGCGCGATCCTGGTAGTTGCTGCGACTGACGGCCCGATGCCGCAGACTCGTGAGCACATCCTGCTGGGTCGTCAGGTAGGCGTTCCGTACATCATCGTGTTCCTGAACAAATGTGACATGGTTGATGACGAAGAGCTGCTGGAACTGGTTGAAATGGAAGTTCGTGAACTTCTGTCTCAGTACGACTTCCCGGGCGACGACACTCCGATCGTTCGTGGTTCTGCTCTGAAAGCGCTGGAAGGCGACGCAGAGTGGGAAGCGAAAATCCTGGAACTGGCTGGCTTCCTGGATTCTTACATTCCGGAACCAGAGCGTGCGATTGACAAGCCGTTCCTGCTGCCGATCGAAGACGTATTCTCCATCTCCGGTCGTGGTACCGTTGTTACCGGTCGTGTAGAACGCGGTATCATCAAAGTTGGTGAAGAAGTTGAAATCGTTGGTATCAAAGAGACTCAGAAGTCTACCTGTACTGGCGTTGAAATGTTCCGCAAACTGCTGGACGAAGGCCGTGCTGGTGAGAACGTAGGTGTTCTGCTGCGTGGTATCAAACGTGAAGAAATCGAACGTGGTCAGGTACTGGCTAAGCCGGGCACCATCAAGCCGCACACCAAGTTCGAATCTGAAGTGTACATTCTGTCCAAAGATGAAGGCGGCCGACATACTCCGTTCTTCAAAGGCTACCGTCCGCAGTTCTACTTCCGTACTACTGACGTGACTGGTACCATCGAACTGCCGGAAGGCGTAGAGATGGTAATGCCGGGCGACAACATCAAAATGGTTGTTACCCTGATCCACCCGATCGCGATGGACGACGGTCTGCGTTTCGCAATCCGTGAAGGCGG
>NZ_VATM01000047.1:0-2364 GCF_005781075.1 Escherichia sp. E2562
TGTTTTCAGGGAGGAGATCAGCATCACCTTTTTTGATGTTGGCGTATTATCTCCTTTCTATAGCAATCATCATTTTATGTGATTTGATTTTTAACTTCATTCAATTGGGTGAAATTTATCAATACTATCCCCTTGATTTGTGTACATTTCTTGAGTTCCTTTTTTAACCAAAATGCTAAATGGAGTGACCTGAACGTCTTTACATTCTTCAAGCGATTCTTTGGTTATAGCGAACTTATAGTATTTATTATCTGTATCATCGCCACTGATGTTGATGCATTTTTCAGGCGCTTTAGTTAGTTTGTTCTTCTTTATGATATCTGGAATAATATTAAAAACAGTTTGTTCATCACTTGATGGACCACTAGTATATCCAGTATTTTTTAAATCTGATAGTTTGAGCCACCCATCGACCGAATCGCCATTTTTCTTGAAATATGATGCAAACAAATATCCATTAAGAGTGGTGTATCCTGAAACAACTTCACCATCAACTAAAAATAAATTATTAATCTTGCATTGTTCACTTGGCGCGCTGTTGAAGTAAAGTCTTGTTTTCGATACAACCTTAAATATATTCATGGAATGATCTACATATGCTTGCTCCTTCTCGGCTGTTTTGGATAGATCGGAACAAAAATCCTTAGCAAAGGAATAGCAACAAAAACAACATAATAAGATGGATGACATGAGTTTAATCATTTCAATCCTCTGCTTTTCATCCGGCTACAGTTCAATATAGAAAACAACCTTAAAGAATAGTTATTTAGTTTTTAATGGTGTCTGGAGAGGATTTCTGTATGCGGCTAGAATCCACCCATGAAGAATATGCCACGCCGTTTTTTGCTTGATATTTAACATACGAGGCGCCCCCTGAGTTTCTTTCAATTTCCACATATTCTCCTGGTAATATAAATACACCGACTTCTGGGGTTGATAATTTATCATCTTTATAAAACTGTAATCTGGAATCACCATTAACTTTGTAAATTTCTTTTTTATTTAGGCAGTTGAGATATATTGACGAGTATCTATTATCAAACTTTAATTTTTGTGGATTATCTGGATCAATAGTAACATCCTCCAAATTAAATTTGAGATAATTATATTTCATCCATAAAAGAAAGCCTTCGCCTGGAGTGTCAGTTGACTGCATTTTATTGAATTGAACTTTAGCATTTATATCATTGCCACTGACACTGTCAACATCTGCTTTAATGAGACTCCTATCCACTTTCAACTCTTTTATCAAACTTGCATTACTAGAAGCCACTATTTTATCTAAGAATTGTGAGCATCTATCAAAATCATCATCAGTAACACTTGAAAATGCTGAGATAGAGTAAGTCAATAAAACAAAAGAAAGTACTTTAAACTTGATCATGCTTTCACCTCAGAAAATTCATTAGTGAATCTGGGATTGATCGCCCCACATTCTTCTCTGTAAAGTTTTTGTGCTGAGTCTTGGGTTGAGTACCATCGGGCATAGTTTCCGCCGTGCTTATTAATATAGTACACAATATATTCCATCGAACTTTCAACAGAATCGAATACTACAAATTGCTTTGGCTTATCTGTGACTTGGGCATTCCCTCCCCGTCTACTTAACCCTCTTCCTTCTTTTTTACTCCAAATCCCAGTCGGTTGATATTCTGGATGTTGCGAGAAAAAGTCAGAACTCCATCCGTATGCTGACAGAGCACCATGCACCTCCATACCAGGAGCACCACAATGTTGATATTGACCAGAAGTAAAGTGTTTGGTCTCGATACGAAACATTCTTTCAACTATTACAGACATGTCTTTACCGTATTTATCATATATTTTACGTAAAGCTTCTTTCCCATCCTGTACAGTGAAAAGCCCCGAATGTCGTTTTTTTATGCTAATCATTGTCCCTAAAAACATTATTGGGTGCATATGCCACAACGAAGGCCCTAGTTTCTCAGTGGACACATCCTGCATCCATGCCATTTTATCAAGAAAATCTTCGCTGTATTTCTTCCATTCCGGGGCGTCTTTCTTCAGCGCATTGAGGAACGGTTGCCAGATAGCATCGCCTTTTTTGAAGTACCAGTCGCTGGGATGTTTTACGATTGTTTTCTGAATAACGTCGCGATAATCAGGATTATGAAGTGCTCTCCAGTATTCCATCGGAGAGTAACGGTTGCTTCCGCTGTCAATTTTATCCAGCAGGCGCTGATAATTATGCTTAACCAGGGCATGACTGGTTCGCGGATCACCGGTCGCAGCCTCGTAGAGCGAGTTGATAAGGCTGCGGAAGAATCCAGTGGGCTGGTTTTTTCCATCCAGGTAATCAAAACTGGCAGGCTCTGCGGTTTCGGTTCTGAAGCCCAGCTTCGC
>NZ_VATM01000048.1:0-2006 GCF_005781075.1 Escherichia sp. E2562
GGCACCTTCGCCAGGGGCGCGACGTCTACAACGCGGACAGGCATCTTTCCGTTGAGCAAAGTCACAGCTGAAACGGATAAATCAACAAAACAGGAATACTGGCAACTACGGCCAGAAAATGCCTATGTGCCCAAAGGGCAGGCTGAGCCTCAGCTTCTGTCACAGTATGATTTGGCGAAGCTGGGCTTCAGAACTGAAACCGCAGAGCCTGCCAGTTTTGATTACCTGGATGGAAAAAACCAGCCCACTGGATTCTTCCGCAGTCTTATCAACGCACTTTACGAGGCTGCGACCGGTGATACCCGGACCAGCCATGCACTGGTGAAGCATAATTATCAGCGCCTGCTGGATAAAATTGATAGTGGAAGCGACCGTTACTCTCCGATGGAGTACTGGAGAGCACTTCACAATCCCGACTATCGTGATGTTCTTCAGAAAACAATCGTAAAACATCCCTGCGACTGGTACTTCAAAAAGGGCGAAGCTATCTGGCAACCATTCCTGAATGCACTTAAGAAAGACGCTCCGGAATGGAAAAAATACAGCGAAGATTTCCTGGACAAGATGGCATGGATGCAGGATGTAACAACTGAGAACCTTGGCCCTTCATTATGGCATATGCATCCGATTACATTTCTTGGATCATTAATAAAGAACCGAACTGGTTGGGCGCATAGCAAATTTGGTGAATTCCTTGGTAGGGTTGAGTCTAAAAATGATTATTCTGCTTATAACGTACATGTTACCTACAGCCCACATTACAACACTAACCTAACAGGCATGACAATAAAAGAAGTTATGACTTCTCAAGAAGATGATACTTCTAATGGTCTATTTGCCACAGGGCGATTCCAAGTGGTACCAAAAACATTAAAGGATGCTGTAAGTAAACTTGGACTCAACGTCAATGACCTTTACAATGAAGAAACACAAGACAAAATATTTAACGAGTATCTTATAAAAATAAAGCGCCCAGCAATCATAAGTTTCCTTGAAGGGAATGGTAGTGTTGAAGATGCTATTTATGATTGGGCAAAAGAATTCGCTTCCGCTGGGGTAAGAAAAGGAAAAGAGATAAGTCCTTCTAAAACTGAATTTGAAACAAATCCAGACGGTTCCTTTTTGAGGGACAAGAAAGGAAAGAAAATTCACAAGAAAAGATATGCCAAAACAGAAGGTGTTTCTTACTATTCTGATGACGGGATAAATAAAGCACACATAAAACCTGACGAAATGGTTAAAGTACTTGAGGAGTCAAAAAATGAAGGTTCGTAAACTTCCCTTTCTTTTTATTGCTGCCATATGCTTTTCTGCACTAGCTAATGAAGGAGATGCTCCAAAATTCAAAGAACATAATGTGTTGTTAAGTCATGGACCATTTACGACAAAGATTCACTTAACAAGTGAGCAGCTTAAAAAATCCGAAGCATGGAAAAGTCTAATGCAGAAGCAGCTCAGCGAAAAGGCTAATTTTGCAGGGCACTATCGCCTATACATAAGCGGGAAAGGTGAATTACCTAAAGATTGCGGTGTTAATGGCTGGGTTTGCGGATGGATAGTTGACAAAGAAACTGGAACTGTAGTTTCCGAGCTGCCTTCATTTAATGGAAATTCTAAGTACTACTCCACTATTGATAATGGCACTCCTTCCCCTGACTTATTCTCTGCAGAATTTTATCCAAACAGTAATTTAATTTGGATTAATGGTGAAAACATCCCGAAAAATAAAGTAGGAAACATATCACCTGGAGATAAAAAATGCTCAAACAGCGCTTACTTATTCAATAACAACTCATTCCATAATATTTTTGAGGGTGAGTGTGAAATAGATACTGGTGGCTAACAAAGATTTATCAACAAAATCTTGTAATCAGTAAATCTAAAATGCACCAGCGATAATATCAACAAGGAAATGAGCGCAATATGCTTCAAATTATCCGTAAAGGCGATAAAACCACTCATGGCGGCTCGGTACAGACCGCTTCCGAAACGATGAAATTCGGTGG
>NZ_VATM01000049.1:0-1364 GCF_005781075.1 Escherichia sp. E2562
CACGAAACGGGTTTTAAATGCCCGTCAGGGCATGGAAGGCGCGAAAAACGCTTACAGAGAGTCTCAGGAGGTCAGGCGCGCCGATACCCCTAACCAAGGGCTTTCAGGTCGCCAGGAACCGCGTCAGCCCGCTGCAAAGCCCATTTGCACGGAACAGGCAGCCACGCGGTTGGCAGGTGGTCGTAGACCGTCGGTGTTACAGCGATGGGGGTCTGGGGTTCTCCCCAGACGGTTTCCGGTTGCGCTCAAGGCGCTGCCGGAACCGTGGCGGCTCGGTCGTTCTGGAGATCGGGGAGCAAAAACACGCAAGGGATTTTGAGGCGGCAAAAGAGCAATGCAGGATAGACAATCATGGTCAGAACGTTAACACGTAGCCCCTGATTGTCCGCCTGCCGCTGGCTCAATTTGAAAACATGGCCATGATTCGGCGCTGAATATCACCGTCTTTGTTGACCAGTGTTTTAGTGACAAATGCTGCATGGTTTTTCGTAGTGTTGTATCCCTTCCAGACTTCATGTGGATCGAGGGCATACGCACAAACCTTACCAGCAACGGGGATTCTAACTAATGCATTTTTTGATTCTAAGTAATTGAGCCAACGAATAATTGTGCTTCTGCTAACTCCAAGTTTTTCAGCTAGGAATTGCTGATCCGCAACGACAGCGCCACACGTAGGATCGATATGCTCCGCTAAAAATGAGTACAGCTTCAGTGCTGATATGCCTTGGCTATCCTTCAGCAGCTCTCGAACGCGTTCCCAACCTTTTGGGGATACCTGTGTAAACCTTGAATTCTTCTTTGCTTCTTCGAGATCCTCGGTGTTTTTCTTTGCCTCATCTGAAAGTTGTTTCAGTCGTTTTTCTGAATCAATAAACATGATTTTTTCCCTCTAAAAATCCCATGCACTAACGTTGGTTCAAATCTAAGCCATCATGACACATCTGTGCAACACCTTGTTGCGTGTTGTCGCATCCAGGATGCGACAACGTTGTGTCACCCTGGATGCGACAGGTAAACAAAAAACACACTAAAAAAACAACAACTTACAAATCGGCGTAAAAGATCTATTCTAGGCAAGGGTGTTGCGCGCAACGCAACGCCCTTTGGGGGTGTCGGGGCGAAGCCCTGACCCAGTCACGTAGCGATAGCGGAGTGTATACTGGCTTACTCCTCTGCAAGCCTCGCCAGCCGTGATTTTTGCCAGATTTCGTGGTTTTCACGTTCAACAGCTCCTGCACGTTTTTTGCCGTCCGTTCACCGTTAACCCCCGCAGAAATCGGGACAGGATGTGCAAATGTAATACCGTCACCCGCGACGATATTACGTTTGCCATCTGGTCAGGGCTTCGCCCCGACACCCCGTAT
>NZ_VATM01000005.1:0-85072 GCF_005781075.1 Escherichia sp. E2562
TGCCAGGCATCAAATAAAACAAAAGGCTCAGTCGAAAGACTGGGCCTTTTGTTTTGTCTGTCGTCCGTCCTGAATAGCGTAGGCAGTAAAAACCACCTGATGTGGTTCTGACTAAGAAATAAAAAACCTGCCATTCCCTTGTATACGCCAGATGCTCGCCCATTTCCATACGACAACCTCACCTGAAATCCTTCCTGGTCATCCAGAATAATCATTCCCCTGCTAACTAAATTCGCAGTTATGGTTGCACAAACATCGGTAACAAATGTATAACATCTGTCTTACTAAATAATAAACAACATTGGCCGACAAAAGCATCGGATTATGGCAGGAGAAATATTGGCATGGCAGAAAGCACTGTAACGGCAGACGACAAACTGACAAGTAGTGATACTCGTCGCCGCATCTGGGCAATAGTAGGGGCCTCTTCAGGTAATCTGGTCGAGTGGTTCGATTTTTATGTCTACTCATTCTGTTCCCTCTACTTCGCCCACATCTTCTTCCCTTCTGGTAACACTACCACTCAGTTACTGCAAACAGCCGGTGTTTTTGCTGCGGGCTTTCTGATGCGTCCAATCGGTGGCTGGCTATTTGGACGCATAGCCGATAAACATGGTCGTAAAAAATCAATGCTGTTATCGGTGTGTATGATGTGTTTCGGATCTCTGGTTATTGCCTGCCTCCCTGGTTATGAAACTATCGGTACCTGGGCTCCGGCATTATTGCTTCTCGCGCGTTTATTCCAGGGATTATCCGTTGGTGGCGAATATGGCACCAGCGCCACCTATATGAGTGAAGTTGCTGTCGAAGGGCGCAAAGGGTTCTATGCTTCGTTCCAGTACGTCACGCTAATTGGCGGTCAGTTGCTGGCCTTACTGGTGGTGGTTGTTCTACAACATACTATGGAAGATTCTGCTCTTAGAGAGTGGGGATGGCGCATTCCTTTTGCGTTAGGAGCGGTGTTAGCCGTTGTGGCATTGTGGTTACGTCGTCAGTTAGATGAAACTTCACAACAAGAGACGCGAGCGTTAAAAGAAGCGGGGTCAATGAAAGGATTATGGCGCAATCGCCGTGCATTCATCATGGTTCTCGGCTTCACTGCTGCGGGTTCTCTTTGTTTCTATACCTTTACCACCTATATGCAGAAATATCTGGTGAATACTGCGGGAATGCACGCTAACGTAGCAAGCGGCATTATGACTGCGGCATTGTTTGTATTTATGCTCATTCAACCGTTCATTGGCGCGCTGTCAGATAAGATTGGACGCCGAACCTCAATGTTATGCTTTGGCTCTTTGGCCGCTCTTTTTACCGTCCCCATACTATCAGCATTGCAGAACGTCTCATCTCCTTATGCCGCTTTTGGTCTGGTGATGTGCGCCCTGCTGATAGTGAGTTTTTATACATCAATCAGTGGAATACTTAAGGCTGAGATGTTCCCGGCACAGGTTCGCGCATTAGGTGTTGGTCTGTCATATGCGGTCGCCAATGCTATATTTGGTGGTTCGGCGGAGTACGTAGCGTTGTCGCTGAAATCGATAGGAATGGAAACGGCATTTTTCTGGTATGTGACATTGATGGCCGTGGTAGCGTTTCTGGTTTCTTTGATGCTGCACCGCAAAGGGAAGGGGATGCGTCTTTAGTGATGCGCTATTTGCCAGACGGTATAGCCGGTAGTTGCACCGGCTATATCCCAGGCAAAATCCTTCCAGCTCCAGCCGCTCCCCTCAGGGCGGCTATCCCAAAGCTCTTTTGACACTCCCAGCCCTACAGAGAACACCAGCCCGAACATCGCGCTGCGGTCGCGACTCATCCCCTGATGTTGCGCGTATTCATTTCCTGCGGCGGAAAGCATCGCCGAGGCGATAAAGTGTTGAGCTTTATCCTGCCCGCTCCAGCTATCGTTAGCCATATGGCTGCATCCAGAAAGTAACAATAGCAAACAGATAAAAAGAATACGCAACGCGGCCTCCAAATAACAAACCCCGTACAGGACGGGGTTCAGATTACAGGATACGGCTAATTAATCGGTCGATGCGGATGCGGCGCAAACGGCGGATAAGTTTGCGAACTTTTACCGGGTAATCGGCAATACTTTGCAGATCGCGGTAGTGCTTAACAATGGTGGTATGCTCGCGGATCAGAGCCAGTTCTTTTTCACGCTGCGGCGCAAGCTCCAGTTGTGGATCGTGGATCAAAATGGCGTTTTCCAGATCCAGACGCCAGGCGCGTGGGTTCAGGTTATTACCGGTTATCAGCATCCACTTATCATCAACCCACATTCCTTTCAGGTGATAAGTATTATCGTCATCTTTCCACAAACGGACCACTAACTGGTCAGTATTGACGTAATACTGCAAACGACTCAGGAAGCGACGCAAATTAATCTCATAAAGATAAGGCAACGCGCCAATTATCTTGAATGGCTCATCTTCCGGAATATAGAAGTCATTCGCGGTTTTATCACCAACGATAATTTCGACCTTTTTCCCTTCACGCAGCAACTGGATGATATTGCGCACCAGGATTGCCGGCAGGTTGAAGTATGGCGTACAGATAGTCAGTTTCTGTTCTGCACAGGGCATCAGATGGAAAATGGTCTTGTTCAACAGACTCGATTTCCCCAGCCCCACCAACGGCGTTACGGAAAGCTGATCGTTGTCGGCATCTCCCTGGAAATGATAAGCGGCATCGCGCAGCTCCTGGCGAAACAGGCGAATGTCGTTCTTGATTTCCGGGCTTTTTGGGCGATGTTCATCATCCAGACGGTTAACACCGCGACCATTCATAATATTCTGCGTAACCCATTCAAACATAATGTCTGACATCTTGCGGTTACGAATCAGATGGTAACGGTCGTAGCGGTATTTATCGTGCTGATGCAGATAAACATCGTTCAGGCTGGCACCGCTGTAAAGTACGCTATCGTCGATGATAAAGCCTTTAAAATGCAGAACGCCCAGGGCTTCACGGGTATTGATGGGTACGCCATAAACCGGAACATCTACGCCCGGATTTTCCTGCGCCATACGGCAGTACCAGTCAGCGTTAGTGTTAGATGCCGCAGCGCCAATGCGTCCACGTTGCGCACGATGCCAGTCGACCAGCACCCGCACATCCAGTTCCGGACGCTGCCGTTTAGCCTCATATAGCGCGCTCAGAATGCCTTTGCCACCATCATCCTGTTCGAGATACAGGGCGACAATGCAAATGCGCTGCTTCGCGCTGGCTATTTTTTCCAGCAGCGTCTCCCGGAAGTCGGCGGGAGCGTAAAAGAAATCGACATCATCAACTGATTGAGAAATCTTGGGTAGTTGGGCAAGGTGTTGTTGATGTTTATTACGCTTAAATTTTGACAACATCACAGTGCATTTCTTCTCTGTTCATTGAAGGGTCCTCTGTGCAATGCAGACGACATAAGCGGGCAATAATAACACCAGTCCCGATTAAGTGGTCAACATTTCCAGTACCTTACTCATGATTCCTCGCGCTGGGCAAGATTTAGCGTAAGCCCAACGATCCCCTCTTCGAGCTGGATATCGACGTTAAACCCGAGCTTGCGGGCCAGCGCCACCATGCCACGATTGTTTGGCATCGTAATACCATTCAGACGTTGCAGTCCGTGATCTCGCGTATAGGTAATCAACTTTTCCATTAAGCGTCGACCTAAGCCTAACCCTTTGAGATCCGAGCGAACCAGTACGGCGAATTCGGCATCGATGTTATCAGGATCGGAAATCGCACGCGTGACACCGAGGATCTCTTCCGTTTGATCAATACGTCGCACCGCCACAAACGCCATTTCCCGATCGTAGTCGATCTGCGTCATGTTAGCTAAATCTTCATGGGTGAATTCGTTGATCTCGCTAAAATAGCGGTAATAAAGATCTTCTTTGGTGACTAGCGAAATAAATTGCTGAAGCTGTGGCTCATCTTCTGGCAAAATCGGGCGGAACAAGCAACGTTCACCGTTTTTCAATTCCACCCACTCTTCCAGCTGATGCGGGTACGGGCGCACTGCCAGCCGACTCTCGCTATCGCCTTCAAACGGCGCGATATCCAGCGTGACATCCAGCGCGGTAAATTCACTGCCAGAAGCCAGCAAAGGATGAATATCCAGACGCTGAATTTCCGGGCAATCGACAATCAAGTTGGAAACCTGCACCAGAAGCTGGCTCAAGCCTGCTACGTCGAGTGGACGCAGTGCACTGCGCGCACGAATCTTTTTACTTTTTATTCCCTGAATGACCAGATAACGGGCCAGGTTCATGTTCAGCGGCGGTAATGCGACGACGGCTTGATCTTCTGGACGCCACTCCACACCGCCTTCACCAAGCATGATCAACGGTCCGAAAACCGGATCCTGCTCGACCACTACCCGCAACTCCTGGGCGCCAGCACGGTTAGCCATACTTTGCACCAGCAGACCGTGGATCCGCGCCTGCGGCCAGGCCATTTTTACGCGATCGAAAATAGCGTTCGCGGCTTGCTGGACTTCATTGGCTGTACGCAGGTAGAGCATGACGCCCTGAACTTCCGATTTATGTGGAATATCCGGCGAACGCAATTTCAGTGCCACAGGATAACCAATCTGTTCAGCAATATGCACCGCTTCGGTGCTGTCGCTGGCAATCCAGGTGGGAAGCGTGTTCATGCCATACGCTTGCAGGATGGGCTGAACTTCATGGGTATCGAGCGACGTTGCTCCTTCGGCAATCGCCTGTTGCAACAGAAGATGCGCTTCTGCGGTATTAGAGGTCAGATTGCTGGGCAGTGCCGGCGTTTCGCGTAGTTGCTTCTGGTTACGTCGGTACTCCACCATATGCATAAAAGCGGTGATGGTTCCTTCCGGAGTGCGGTAGGTCGGCAGCCCGGCTTCGCTGAATAAACGTCGCGCCTCTTGCGAGGAGTGTTCGCCGCACCAGTTCGTCAGCAGAGAGACATACTTGCTGCGTGGGTGATGTTTTACCGCTTCAATTAATGCCAGTGCGCTTTCTGTGGCGGGAGCCGCGGCACTGGGCGAATGAATAACCATCAGCGCATCAAAATCCTGGCTGTGGAGCAGAATATCCAGCGTTTTAATATAGTGCTCACTGCTGGCGTCATCGCGCAGATCGAGCGGGTTAGAGATTACTACATGTTCTGGCAGCGCATTGCGTAGCTTCTGGCAGGTTTCTTCGCTTAGCGTTGCCAGCTTGCCATTGCGTGACCATAAGGCATCCAGCGCCAGCGCAGCTGGCGCTGCACCGTTGCTGATAATCATCAGTCGGTCGCCACGCAATGGGCGCATATGGCTAAGAGTTTCCACTGCCGAAAACAGTTCGTGAGTGTCCTGCACTCGTAATAAACCGGCACGCTGAATAGCCGCATCCCATGCCGGGTCCATTCCTGCCGTCGTGTTGAGCAGTCGCTGTGCTGCCGGGCTACGTCCGCTTTTAATTACCAGAATCGGTTTATTACGCGAGGCACTACGGGCCGCCGAAACAAAGCGTCGCGCGTCGCTTAACTGTTCGAGATAGAGCAGGATGGCGCTGGTTTTACTGTCACGCGCCAGATAGTCGAGCAATTCATCAACGTCGATATCCAGGCTGTCGCCGAGCGCAATAAAGTAGGAAAAGCCCATCTCACGCTGTTGCGCCCAGTCGAGGATGGTGTTGGAGACGGCAGCCGATTGCGAAATAAACGCCAGCTTGCCGCGTTTAATCGGCACAGGCGAAAAGCTGGCATTCAGACCTTGCCACGGCGCCAGTAATCCCAGACTGTTTGGTCCAAGCAGGCGCATGTTATGGCGCTGGGCGCAGGCGCGGAGATCTTCGTGTTGCGATGTCGGGGCAGAAAGAATAATGCAGGTTTTACAGCCTTTTTCGCCGAGTTCTTCCAGAAGCGCCAGATTGCGGCTGGCATTGGTACACAGCACAGCAAGGTCGGGCGTAAATGGCAGACTGGCGATATCCGGCCAGGCCAGTACGCCTTGTACCGCTTTCCAGGCCGGCGTCACCGGTAACACCGGTCCGTTAAAGCCTCCCGCCAGCAGGTTACGCATCATCAGGTAACCTGCGCGATTGGGTTTCATCGATGCGCCAATTACCGCAATCGATTTTGGTCGCAGTAGTGCTTCCAGTCCTCGCTGACTCATACCGGTCTCCCGCAGAAGTGACCGAATGATTTTAAACGCTTTCTAACTGTTCTGCTGTGATACTACCCAGATGTTGCGTTTTTCCTGCCAGATAGCGTGTTTTAAAGCGGGTGAAATGCTCGCCTAAGCTGGCCGCAGCCCTGGTATCGCCCGCCATATCTAAAAGTGCGATAGCCACTTCAGCGGTACAATATTGGCCTTCAGCCTGGGCTTCACGCAGGCGATAGGCAGAAAGCCGGGAAAGATCGACGGAAATGACGGGGAGATTATCCAGATACGGACTTTTACGAAACATCTTGCGCGCTTCCGGCCAGGTACCATCGAGCATGATAAACAGCGGTGGCTTACCGGAAGGCGGGGTGAAGATCACTTCCCGGTGCTCATCAGCATATGAGGCGGGAAAGACCACCATTGGTTGATAATCCGGGTTTTGCACCAGAGCCAGCAGTTCTTGTGATGGTTCGGTACGCGACCATTGAAACGCAACGGTATCAGGTAAAATATCAGCAATCAGACGCCCGGTGTTACTTGGCTTCATTGGCTCGGTGTCGAACATCAGCAAACAGAAGCGACTTTTTGCTTCCGCTGGGGTAATTGTCGAACAGAGACATAATTTCTCAGGCAAAAGACAGCGTTGGCAGCGACGAACGCGATTACCGCGGGCAAGAAAAGGACGTGTTGCGCGCGCAATACGTTTGGCGCGTAACTGGAGAACAGCGTTTTCGGTCATAAGAGAGCGTCGAAAAAACGCCATTGTCGCAGAGGAGAAAACGGGGCACAAGATGCGCCCCGGTAAGATTAAAGAGATTCGTTCAGCCAGCTGTCGAACGGCGCTTTCGGTACTGCGCCATTAAGCATGTCGACAACCTGACCATTTTTGAAAATCATGATCGTCGGAATACTGCGAATACCAAAGCGGCTGCTTAATTCACGTTCAGCTTCGGTATTCACTTTCACAAAGCGCACTTTACCGCTACGCTCTTGCGCAACATCTTCAAAAATTGGCGCGAAGTTACGGCAGGGGCCGCACCACGGCGCCCAGAAGTCGATCACCACAGGTAGATCATCTTTCAGCAATTTGTCGAGCGTTTCACCGGTCGCATTAATCACCTCTCCGTCAAACAAGTCGTGACCGCAGCGTCCGCATTTTGCCGCATCTTCGATCCGATCGTCGGGAATGCGATTGATGGCCTGACAATGGGTACAAACGGTATTCATAACTAACCTCGGGATGAGTAAGGAGACTTATCGGCAACGACGCCGGTATGTTTCTAATATGTTACATATTATCGGGAACATTGTTCTAGACAACAATCTGTTTTATTCAATGGGTATGATAGACGTAGGCTTTGGAACGAAATCATGGCGAACCGCGCGCACTTCGGGTAATCTGCGCGCTTCGCGCAGCGCTGGTGGAGAAAAGCATGAACGATGAAATGAAAAGCAAAAGCGGCAAGGTCAAAGTGATGTATGTCCGCAGTGATGATGATTCTGATAAACGTACCCATAACCCGCGTACCGGGAAAGGGGGCGGGCGTCCAGGAAAATCTCGTGCCGACGGTGGCCGTCGCCCCGCCCGCGATGACAAACAGAGTCAGCCCCGTGACCGCAAGTGGGAAGAGTCGCCGTGGCGCACAGTTTCCCGCGCGCCTGGTGATGATGCGCCGGAAAAGGCCGATCACGGTGGCATCAGTGGTAAAAGTTTTATTGATCCGGAAGTGTTGCGTCGTCAGCGTGCGGAAGAAACCCGCGTCTACGGCGAAAACGCATGTCAGGCACTGTTCCAGAGCCGTCCGGAAGCAATTGTTCGCGCCTGGTTTATCCAGAGCGTAACGCCACGTTTTAAAGAAGCATTGCGCTGGATGGCGGCAAACCGCAAAGCGTACCATGTGGTGGATGAAGCTGAACTGACAAAGGCGTCAGGTACGGAGCATCACGGAGGCGTGTGCTTCCTGATCAAAAAGCGTAACGGTACAACCGTGCAGCAGTGGGTAAGCAAGGCTGGTGCGCAGGATTGTGTACTGGCGCTGGAAAACGAATCTAACCCGCATAACCTGGGCGGTATGATGCGTAGCTGTGCGCACTTTGGCGTGAAAGGCGTTGTGGTGCAGGATGCGGCACTGCTGGAATCGGGGGCGGCTATCCGTACCGCAGAAGGCGGCGCAGAACATGTTCAGCCGATTACTGGCGACAACATTGTTGACGTGTTGGATGATTTCCGTCAGGCGGGCTACACCGTGGTGACCACTTCCAGCGAGCAAGGTAAACCGCTGTTCAAAACCAGTCTGCCAGAAAAAATGGTGCTGGTGCTGGGGCAGGAATATGAAGGGTTACCGGATGCCGCACGTGATCCGAACGATTTGCGCGTGAAGATTGACGGTACTGGCAACGTTGCTGGACTGAATATTTCTGTCGCAACTGGCGTTCTGCTTGGCGAATGGTGGCGTCAGAATAAAGCCTGATAAATCAGCCGGGTGGCAACTCTGCCATCCGGCATTTTCCCGCAAATTTACTCACTCTCTGCCGGTAATACAGGCATCCAGTCAATCGGCGTCTCGCCACGTTGTTCCAGCCACTGATTTGCCAGCACAAAATGGTTACAGCCAAAGAATCCACGATGCGCAGAAAGCGGTGACGGATGCGGTGCTTTCAGTACGTGATGGCGTTGCTTATCTATAATCGCCCCTTTCTTTTGCGCATGAGATCCCCACAACAAAAACACCACGCCTTCGCGATGCTGATTAATCAGGCTGATGACTTTATCAGTAAACGTCTCCCAACCGAGGCTGGCGTGGGAATGCGCCTGACCTGCGCGTACAGTCAATACGGTATTGAGCAGCAGAACGCCCTGACGCGCCCAGCTTTCGAGATAGCCATGCGCCGGGCGGGTAAAACCTGGAACGGTATTTTCCAACTCTTTATACATATTCAGTAATGACGGCGGAGTGGGGATACCGGGGCGAACAGAAAACGCCAGGCCGTGAGCCTGTCCGGGGCCGTGATAAGGATCCTGGCCGAGAATCACGACTTTGACATCGCCTAACTCGGTATAACGAAAGGCGTTAAAAACATCTTTTTGTGGCGGATAGATAGTGATGCCGGATTGCCGCTCGCTGGCGACGGTCTGAAGGGTATTAAGAAAATAGGGTTGTTGCTTCTCTTCAGCCAGCACGTCATGCCAGGTTAATTCGTTAGCCATCTCGCTCTCCTGCGAATCTTCAATCCGCCTAGCTTAACTGCTTCTTTCTACAGAGCAAAATCAAGCTCATTTTATAGACATAATCGACTGTAAAAAAATGTAAATTGGTAAAATTTCACACCCGCATAAGTTGATGTAAAACAATAAAATCCACTTGCCTCCACACTTGGCGTGTGTTTTTTATTGATTTAAATCAAAGAAGCAGGGGTCTTTGAGGAGTATATATACACTCAAGCAACAATGGTTTTACCAATTGGCCGCGACAGGCTGATCAAATCAAATAAATTTTGCCGGGGAGGCATCACATGATTACAGGTATCCAGATTACTAAAGCCGCTAACGACGATCTGCTGAACTCTTTCTGGCTGCTGGACAGCGAAAAAGGCGAAGCGCGTTGCATCGTTGCGAAAGCAGGTTTTGCAGAAGACGAAGTGGTTGCAGTAAGCAAACTGGGTGACATTGAGTACCGTGAAGTTCCAGTAGAAGTTAAACCAGAAGTTCGCGTAGAAGGTGGTCAGCACCTGAACGTAAACGTTCTGCGTCGTGAAACTCTGGAAGATGCAGTTAAGCATCCGGAAAAATATCCGCAGCTGACCATCCGTGTATCCGGTTATGCAGTTCGCTTTAACTCTCTGACTCCGGAACAGCAGCGCGACGTTATCGCTCGTACCTTTACTGAAAGCCTGTAAGGCTTAAGTAGCAAGTTACTAAGCGGAAGAGGGCGACCTCTTCCGTTTTTTTTCATTAATAGAAAATACGTACCGCGCAATAAACCAGCAACAGTGCCAGCACGATATTTAACTGGCGACCATACTGGCGAAACAATCGCTGAAACAGATGCCCCGCCAGGCCCAGCACACATTGCCAAACGTCCCAATCATTGCCAGCAAAACGCTGACGCCAACTACCCAGCTTAACGCCTGCGTTTGCGGCAGGACAAACGTCGATAGTGCCTTAATGCCGTACAAAATGATTTTGACGTTCACAAACTGTAGCGCAAAGCTTGCCCAAAAGCTGATCGGTTTTGCCTGAAGCCCGTCTTCCTTTGTTGGGCTGGTAGCGATTTTCCACGCCAGCCAGACAATATATGCCGCCCCCGCCCAACTCAACAGATGCACTGCCGCCGGGTCAATAACAGCCAGTGAAAACGAAATTCCCGCGCACAGTAGCATGACGATTAAAAATCCCAGACTCATCCCCGCCAGTACGCGGGTACTCTGACGAAACCCATGCGACGTTGCAGAACTAAGGGCGAGAATATTGTTTGGTCCTGGCGTGAGGGCAGTAATCAGGGTGTAGGTCCAAAAAGCACTTAAAAGGGTCGGTGTCACTTGTTATCTCCTCTGTTTTGGTAGACAGTACCCGACACAAAACATTTAAAAAAATGAATGTTTTCACATTCTAAGTTCGATATTTTCGATAGGTGTGGGATTATGGATCTGCGCCGTTTTATTACCCTAAAAACCGTGGTGGAAGAGGGTTCTTTTTTGCGAGCTTCGCAAAAATTGTGCTGCACACAGTCGACGGTGACTTTTCATATTCAGCAGCTTGAACAGGAGTTCTCGGTACAGTTATTTGAGAAAATTGGCCGACGGATGTGCCTCACTCGCGAAGGCAAAAAGCTGCTGCCGCACATCTATGAACTCACCAGAGTAATGGATACGCTTCGCGTAGCTGCCAAAAAAGAGTCGGAGCCGGACGGAGAACTGCGCGTTGTTTCGGGCGAAACGTTGCTCTCTTACCGTATGCCGGAGGTGTTGCAGCGTTTTCGGCAACGCGCACCAAAAGTGCGTTTATCATTGCAGTCACTGAACTGTTACGTGATTCGTGATGCACTACTGAATGATGAGGCAGACGTCGGCATCTTTTATCGCGTAGGGAATGATGATGCACTGAACCGACGTGAGTTGGGTGAACAATCGCTGGTGCTGGTGGCTTCACCGCAAATTGCAGATGTCGATTTTACTGAGTCGGGAAGACATAACGCCTGTAGTTTTATTATCAACGAACCACAATGTATCTTCCGCCAGATATTTGAGAGCACGCTTCGCCAGCGGCGGATCACGGTGGAAAACACCATAGAGCTTATAAGTATCGAAAGCATCAAGCGTTGTGTCGCGGCCAATATCGGTGTCAGCTACCTGCCACGCTTTGCGGTGGCAAAAGAACTTGCGAGCGGTGAATTAATTGAATTGCCCTTTGGCGAGCCGTCGCAGACCATTACAGCAATGTGCGCACACCATGCCGGAAAAGCGGTTAGCCCGGCGATGTACACTTTTATTCAGTGTGTTGAAGAGTGTTTTGTGGCTGGATAAAAAAATGCCGGGCTTAAACCCGGCATTATGATTACTCTTCTGTTGTTTGCGGTGGCACGCCCGTTCCGCTTGGTTTACGGCGCTTACCAATATTTTTGGTATCGCGATGGCGTTTTTTCACCCGCGGCTTCTCTTTCTCTTTAGCCTTTTTCTTCTCGGCGCGTTTTGCCAGTACTTTCTTCGATGGCTTGCCAGTCTGTTTCTCGCTTGGTGCACGCGTTTTCGGGCGTAACTCATCAATTACGCGAGCTTTAATCGGCTCTTCAATGTAACGGCCAACTTTGCCCAGCAGCAAATGGTCATGAGCTTCAACCAGCGAAATCGCAGTGCCTTTACGACCAGCGCGAGCGGTACGCCCGATACGGTGCAAATAAGTATCGCCACTGCGCGGCATATCGAAGTTAAAGACGTGGCTGACATCCGGAATGTCAATGCCGCGTGCGGCAACGTCGGTTGCAACCAGCACGTTAACGCGACCTTCGGTCAGGCGTTTAATCGCTTCATTACGCTTGCCTTGTACCATCTCACCTTCGAGATAGCAGTTGTTGATGCCCGCTTCGCGCAGCCAGTTTGCCAGCTCATGCACACGCTCACGCTTACGCACAAATACGATTGAGCGAGTCGCTTCAGGCTGTTTTAACAGATGCACCAGCAATGCGGTTTTATGCTCAAGATCATCGGCGCGGTAATACCACTGATGGATCTTTTTGCGCTCACGGGTGGACGGATTCGCAGAAACTTCCACCGGATCTTCCAGCAGACGCTCTGCAAAGTCCTGAATCGCATCGCCTTCCAGCGTTGCTGAAAAGAGCAGGGTCTGTTTACGCCAGCGCGTTTCGCCAGCAATATGTTCGATATCCTGAGCGAAGCCCATATCCAGCATACGGTCAGCTTCGTCGAGGATCAGCGTTTCAACCGCGCGGCAATCGAAGTTCTCTTCTTTTATGTATTGCAGCAGACGTCCGGTCGTGGCGACCACGATGTCCTGGTTTTCGCTGAAAACTTCTGCGTGGTTCATATAGGCCACGCCGCCGGTGATAGTGGCGATATCCAGATGCGTATGTTTCGCCAGTTCGCGGGCATGATCGGCCACCTGCATCGCCAGTTCGCGAGTTGGGGTGAGGATCAAAATACGCGGCGGACCGGATTTCTTACGTGGGAAATCGAGCAGGTGCTGCAACGCTGGCAGCAGATACGCCGCCGTTTTACCGGTGCCTGTCGGCGCAGAACCGAGTACATCACGGCCATCGAGCGCAGGCGGAATGGCGGCAGCCTGAATGGCGGTCGGGCGAGTGAAACCTTTATCCTGGAGGGCTTCCAGCAGGCTTTCGTCGAGTTCAAGTTCGGAAAAAGTCGTTACAGTCATGTTCTACCTCTGTGTGGGGCGCTGATTATAGACGTTACGGCTGCAATCTTCATCTGTTTGTATGGATATCGCTTCTCAGGTATTGTTCTTACCCGGTGCTATCGCCGTTTTTTCAGCAAGGTTTTATTTACATGTCACAGTCTACATCCGTGCTTCGTCGTAATGGATTTACTTTTAAACAGTTTTTTGTCGGCCACGAACGATGTGCGATGAAAGTGGGAACGGATGGAATTTTGCTTGGCGCATGGGCTCCGGTGGCAGGGGTAAAACGCTGCCTTGATATCGGCACTGGTAGCGGGTTGTTGGCACTGATGCTGGCGCAGCGAACCGATGACAGTGTGATGATTGATGCGGTCGAGCTTGAAAACGAAGCGGCTGCCCAGGCGCAGGAAAATATCGCCCAGTCCCCGTGGGCAGAGCGGATTAACGTCCATACAGCGGATATTCAGCAGTGGATCACACAGCAGACAGCACGCTTCGATTTAATTATCAGCAACCCGCCGTATTATCAGCAGGGAGTGGAGTGTGCGACACCTCAGCGGGAACAGGCACGCTATACCACCACGCTGGATCATCAATCCTTGCTGACCTGCGCGGCAGAGTGCATTACCGAAGAGGGATTTTTCTGCGTGGTACTGCCAGAGCAAATCGGTAATAGTTTTACGGAGCTGGCATTAAGCATGGGGTGGCATTTACGTTTGCGAACGGATGTGGCAGAAAACGAAGCGCGATTGCCGCATCGGGTGCTGCTGGCATTCTCCCCACTGGCGGGGGAGTGCTTTTGCGATCGCTTAGTGATTCGTGGGCCAGACCAGAACTATTCCGAAGCGTACACTGCGCTGACCCAGGCTTTTTATCTGTTTATGTAATGATTGACGGGGGAAAGGATCGATGGACCGGAATGCGTGAGCAGTTCCGGATAATCCAGCGTGAAATGCAACCCCCGACTCTCCTTACGCATCATTGCACAGCGAACAATCAACTCGGCAACCTGCACCAGATTACGCAGTTCCAGCAAATTATTTGATACGCGGAAGTGTGCGTAATATTCGTCTATTTCCTGTTGCAACATATTGATACGCCGCAGAGCGCGCTCAAGGCGTTTTGTTGTGCGCACAATACCTACGTAATCCCACATAAACAGGCGTAACTCATGCCAGTTATGTTGAATCACCACCAGTTCGTCGGGATTCTCAACACGGCTTTCATCCCACGGCGGTAACGTACTGACGCCATGCGCATAAGGCATACGTTTTGTAATATCTTCCGCTGCCGACCAGCCATAGACCAGACACTCCAGCAAGGAGTTAGAGGCCATGCGGTTAGCACCATGTAAGCCCGTATAACTCACTTCGCCAATGGCATACAGGCCATCAACGTCCGTACGTCCATGATCGTCAACCATTACGCCGCCGCAGGTATAGTGCGCAGCAGGCACAATCGGCACCGTTTCTTTCGTGAGGTCAATACCCAACCCCAGCAACTTTTCATAGATCATTGGGAAATGCTGGCGAATAAATTCAGCGGGCTTATGGCTGATATCAAGGAACATACAATCCGCGCCGAGGCGTTTCATCTCATGGTCAATGGCGCGGGCGACAATATCGCGCGGGGCTAGTTCGCCGCGATCATCAAAATCAGGCATAAAACGTGTGCCGTCCGGGCGTTTCAAATAAGCGCCTTCGCCGCGTAAGGCTTCCGTTAACAGGAAATTCCGTGCCTGTGGATGGTACAGCGCGGTAGGGTGAAACTGATTAAATTCGAGATTGGCGACCCGGCAACCCGCACGCCAGGCCATGGCAATACCATCACCAGAGGAAATATCCGGATTGGTGGTGTACTGATAAACCTTCGACGCGCCGCCAGTTGCCAGCACCACCGCTTTAGCATGGCAAGTTTCCACGGTTTCTTTATTACGGTTCCACACCCACGCGCCGACAACCCGTCGCGTTCCAGGCAGGCCAATTTTGTCAGAAACAATCAGATCAACCGCATTGCTGCGTTCCAGCACACGAATATTCGGATGGTTCTGCGCCTTGCTCACCAGCGTGGTTTCTACTTCTCTGCCGGTGGCGTCGGCAGCATGAAGAATGCGACGGTGACTATGCCCACCTTCACGGGTCAGATGATAGCTTTCTTCGCCATTCGGCTGAACGTGGGTATCAAACAACACTCCCTGATCGATTAGCCATTGCACGCAGGAACGCGCGTTGCTGGCGACAAATTCAACCGCATGGCGATCGCAAATGCCGGCACCAGCAATTAATGTGTCTTCCACATGCGAGTCTATGCTGTCAGTTTCATCAAACACGGCGGCGATTCCGCCCTGGGCATAAAATGTTGAGCCTTCCGTTACCGGGCCTTTGCTAAGAACGATGACCTGATGCTGGTCAGCCAGACGTAGTGCCAGTGAAAGCCCGGCTGCGCCGCTACCGATAATCAGCACATCACAAGAATGTTCAGGAAGAGTATTCATTTTGTTTGTTTAATTTACTAAACACGGCTTGGTCAGCATAGCATCACGTTGTGTAATTAAACACCTGCTATTTTAATATTTGTTACAATGGCTAAACAGGGAGATCCTGGACGGTGGAAAAGAGAGAAGTTGCTTGCTGGCGGAGGATTAGGTGGTGAAATAAAAAGGCCGTTGGGGTACTCTTCAGGCAGTTAAATGGGCATTTCTACACAGATAATGCAATGTTCAGATTCTGTAGACTTATAATGATAGATAATGATCCGTCTACAGCATGACAAACAAAAACAGATGCGTTACGGAACTTTACAAAAACGAGACACTCTAACGTTTTGCTTGCTCAAATTGCAGCTAATGGAGTGGCGTTTCGATAGCGCGTGGAAATTTGGTTTGGGGAGACTTTACCTCGGATGAGCGAGCAGTTAACGGACCAGGTCCTGGTTGAACGGGTCCAGAAGGGAGATCAGAAAGCTTTTAACTTACTGGTAGTGCGCTATCAGCATAAAGTGGCGAGTCTGGTTTCCCGCTATGTGCCGTCGGGTGATGTTCCCGATGTGGTACAAGAAGCTTTTATTAAAGCCTATCGTGCGCTGGATTCGTTCCGGGGAGATAGTGCTTTTTATACATGGCTGTATCGGATCGCTGTAAATACAGCGAAAAATTACCTGGTTGCTCAGGGGCGTCGTCCACCTTCCAGTGATGTGGATGCCATTGAAGCTGAAAACTTCGAAAGTGGTGGCGCGCTGAAAGAAATTTCGAACCCTGAGAACTTAATGTTGTCAGAAGAACTGAGACAGATAGTTTTCCGAACTATTGAGTCCCTCCCGGAAGATTTACGCATGGCAATAACCTTGCGGGAGCTGGATGGCCTGAGCTATGAAGAGATAGCCGCTATCATGGATTGTCCGGTAGGTACGGTGCGTTCACGTATCTTCCGAGCGAGGGAAGCTATTGATAACAAAGTTCAACCGCTTATCAGGCGTTGACGATAGCGGGATACTGGATAAGGGTATTAGGCATGCAGAAAGAACAACTTTCCGCTTTAATGGATGGCGAAACGCTGGATAGTGAGCTGCTTAACGAACTGGCTCACAACCCGGAAATGCAGAAAACCTGGGAAAGCTATCACTTAATCCGTGACTCTATGCGGGGTGATACTCCTGAGTTGCTTCATTTCGATATCTCATCGCGCGTGATGGCCGCCATTGAAGAAGAGCCAGTTCGTCAACCGACGATATTGATCCCAGAGGCCCAGCCTGCTCCGCATCAATGGCAGAAAATGCCATTCTGGCAGAAAGTACGTCCATGGGCGGCACAGCTTACCCAAATGGGCGTAGCGGCATGTGTATCGCTTGCAGTTATCGTTGGCGTCCAGCACTATAATGGACAATCTGAAACGTCCCAGCAGCCCGAAACACCGGTATTCAATACTCTGCCGATGATGGGTAAAGCCAGCCCGGTAAGTCTGGGAGTACCTTCTGAAGCGACCGCAAACAATGGTCAACAGCAGCAGGTACAGGAGCAGCGTCGTCGCATTAATGCCATGTTGCAGGATTACGAACTGCAACGTCGACTCCACTCCGAACAGCTTCAGTTTGAGCAGGCACAAACACAGCAAGCCGCTGTACAGGTGCCAGGAATTCAAACTTTAGGAACGCAATCGCAGTAATGAAGCAACTTTGGTTTGCCATGTCATTAGTGACAGGTAGCCTGTTATTCTCTGCTAACGCCTCGGCCACTCCCGCGTCCGGGGCGTTATTACAGCAGATGAACCTGGCTAGCCAGTCACTGAATTACGAGCTGTCATTCATCAGCATCAATAAACAAGGTGTTGAGTCTCTGCGTTATCGACATGCACGCCTCGATAACCGTCCGCTTGCTCAATTGTTGCAAATGGATGGCCCGCGCCGGGAAGTGGTACAGCGCGGCAATGAAATCAGCTACTTTGAGCCGGGCCTTGAACCGTTTACTCTTAATGGCGATTACATTGTTGATTCTCTGCCATCGCTCATTTATACCGATTTCAAACGCCTTTCTCCTTACTACGACTTTATCTCCGTGGGACGCACGCGTATTGCTGATCGTCTTTGCGAAGTCATTCGCGTAGTCGCCCGTGATGGTACACGCTACAGCTACATTGTGTGGATGGACACCGAATCGAAATTACCGATGCGGGTTGATCTCCTTGATCGCGATGGTGAAACGCTGGAACAATTTCGCGTGATTGCGTTTAACGTCAATCAGGATATCAGCAGCAGTATGCAGACGCTGGCGAAGGCAAATTTGCCGCCGTTGCTTTCTGTTCCTGTAGGTGAAAAAGCCAAATTCAACTGGACTCCAACCTGGTTGCCGCAGGGGTTTAGCGAAGTCTCCAGTAGCCGACGCCCGTTGCCCACGATGGACAATATGCCCATCGAATCACGTCTCTATTCCGACGGCTTGTTCAGCTTCTCGGTAAACGTTAACCGCGCGACGCCATCGAGCACCGATCAGATGTTGCGTACCGGACGCCGAACAGTCAGCACCAGCATACGTGACAACGCGGAAATCACTATTGTTGGTGAACTACCGCCGCAAACGGCGAAACGCATTGCCGAGAACATTAAGTTCGGGGCAGCGCAATGATCAAAGAGTGGGCTACCGTCGTCTCCTGGCAAAACGGGCAGGCGCTGGTCAGTTGTGATGTCAAAGCCTCATGCAGCAGCTGCGCTTCCCGCGCTGGCTGCGGCAGTCGCGTGTTGAATAAACTTGGTCCGCAAACCACACATACCATCGTCGTACCCTGTGATGAACCGTTAGTGCCGGGGCAAAAAGTCGAATTAGGAATCGCTGAAGGTAGCCTGCTTAGTTCCGCATTACTGGTTTATATGTCGCCACTGTTGGGATTATTCCTTGTTGCTTCGTTATTTCAGCTACTCTTTGCTTCAGACATCGCGGCGTTATGCGGCGCAATTCTTGGTGGCGTTGGTGGATTCCTGATTGCGCGCGGCTTCTCGCGAAAGTTTGCTGCCCGGGCTGAATGGCAACCGATCATTTTAAGCGTGGCATTGCCGCCAGGCCTTGTGCGGTTTGAAACATCTTCGGAAGACGCGAGCCAGTGATTTCACTGGCTTTGTTGCATTTTGCATAACAAATGCGAGGACGTTTCCAGATACCACAATCCATACGGTATGAACATTTCCTCGCCTCAATGTTGTAGTGTAGAATGCGGCCTTTCTATTAATACAGACGTTAAGCTCAGAACAGCGACTTCTAAAAGCCTGGTTAACCGGGCGTTAAGGCACAATAATCATACTTTATGAAGAATATACGTAACTTTTCGATCATAGCTCACATTGACCACGGTAAATCGACGCTGTCTGACCGTATTATCCAGATCTGCGGTGGCCTGTCTGACCGTGAAATGGAGGCGCAGGTTCTCGATTCCATGGATCTTGAGCGTGAGCGTGGCATTACCATCAAAGCGCAAAGCGTGACGCTGGACTACAAAGCGTCTGACGGTGAAACCTATCAGCTTAACTTTATCGACACCCCGGGCCACGTAGACTTCTCCTATGAAGTTTCCCGTTCGCTGGCTGCCTGTGAAGGTGCATTGCTGGTGGTCGACGCCGGGCAGGGCGTAGAAGCGCAAACACTGGCGAACTGCTACACCGCGATGGAGATGGATCTCGAAGTGGTGCCGGTACTGAACAAGATTGACTTACCGGCAGCCGATCCTGAACGCGTGGCGGAAGAAATTGAAGATATTGTTGGTATCGACGCCACCGATGCGGTGCGCTGTTCAGCGAAAACCGGCGTGGGCGTGCAGGACGTTCTCGAACGTCTGGTGCGCGACATTCCGCCGCCGGAAGGCGATCCAGAAGGTCCGTTACAGGCGCTGATTATCGACTCCTGGTTCGATAACTACCTGGGCGTGGTTTCACTTATCCGTATTAAAAACGGCACCTTGCGTAAGGGCGACAAAGTGAAAGTTATGAGCACCGGGCAGACCTATAACGCCGACCGCCTGGGGATCTTCACGCCGAAACAGGTTGATCGTACTGAACTGAAATGCGGCGAAGTAGGCTGGCTGGTGTGTGCGATCAAAGACATCCACGGTGCACCGGTAGGCGATACCTTAACGCTGGCGCGTAATCCGGCAGAAAAAGCGTTGCCTGGGTTTAAGAAAGTTAAACCGCAGGTATATGCCGGTCTGTTCCCGGTAAGTTCCGACGACTATGAAGCCTTCCGTGACGCGTTGGGCAAACTCAGCCTGAACGACGCTTCACTGTTCTATGAGCCAGAAAGCTCAACGGCGCTGGGCTTTGGTTTCCGCTGCGGCTTCCTCGGCCTGTTGCACATGGAGATCATTCAGGAACGTCTGGAACGTGAATACGATCTTGACCTGATTACCACAGCACCGACAGTAGTGTATGAAGTTGAAACTACGGCAAAAGAAGTTATCTACGTCGACAGCCCATCCAAGCTGCCAGCGGTAAATAACATCTACGAACTGCGCGAGCCGATTGCAGAGTGTCACATGCTGCTGCCGCAAGCGTATCTCGGCAACGTCATTACCTTGTGCGTTGAAAAACGCGGTGTACAGACCAACATGGTCTATCACGGAAACCAGGTAGCGCTGACGTACGAGATCCCGATGGCGGAAGTGGTGCTTGATTTCTTCGACCGACTGAAATCAACCTCGCGTGGCTATGCGTCTTTGGATTACAACTTCAAACGCTTCCAGGCTTCTGACATGGTGCGTGTTGACGTCTTAATCAACGGTGAACGTGTTGATGCGTTGGCATTGATCACCCACCGTGATAATTCGCAAAACCGTGGCCGCGAGCTGGTGGAGAAGATGAAAGATCTGATCCCACGCCAGCAGTTTGATATCGCTATTCAGGCAGCGATTGGAACGCACATCATTGCGCGTTCTACCGTGAAGCAGCTGCGTAAAAACGTACTGGCTAAATGCTATGGTGGTGATATCAGCCGTAAGAAAAAGCTGCTGCAGAAACAGAAAGAAGGTAAGAAACGTATGAAGCAGATCGGTAACGTTGAGCTGCCGCAGGAAGCGTTCCTTGCCATTCTGCACGTCGGCAAAGACAACAAATAACCCTTAGGAGTTGGCATGGCGAATATGTTTGCCCTGATTCTGGTGATTGCCACACTGGTGACGGGCATTTTATGGTGCGTGGATAAATTCTTTTTCGCACCTAAACGACGGGAACGTCAGGCAGCGGCGCAAGCGGCTGCCGGGGATTCACTGGATAAAGCAACACTGAAAAAGGTTGCGCCGAAGCCAGGTTGGCTGGAAACCGGGGCTTCTGTATTTCCGGTGCTGGCTATCGTATTGATTGTGCGTTCATTTATTTATGAACCGTTCCAGATCCCGTCAGGTTCGATGATGCCGACTCTGTTAATCGGTGACTTCATTCTGGTAGAGAAATTTGCTTACGGCATTAAAGATCCTATTTACCAGAAAACATTGATCGAAACCGGTCATCCGAAACGTGGCGATATCGTGGTCTTCAAATACCCGGAAGATCCGAAGCTTGATTACATCAAGCGAGCGGTAGGTTTACCGGGCGATAAGGTCACTTATGATCCGGTCGCGAAAGAAGTGACCATTCAACCTGGATGCAGTTCTGGTCAAGCGTGTGAAAACGCGCTGCCGGTAACTTATTCCAACGTTGAACCGAGCGATTTCGTACAGACCTTCTCGCGTCGTAACGGCGGGGAAGCGACCAGTGGCTTCTTTGAAGTGCCGAAAAACGAAACCAAAGAAAATGGTATTCGTCTTTCCGAACGTAAAGAGACGTTGGGCGATGTAACGCATCGTATCCTGACTGTGCCAATCGCCCAGGATCAGGTAGGGATGTATTACCAGCAACCAGGACAACAACTGGCAACCTGGATTGTCCCGCCGGGTCAATACTTCATGATGGGTGACAACCGCGATAACAGCGCGGACAGCCGTTACTGGGGCTTTGTGCCGGAAGCGAATCTGGTAGGTCGGGCAACGGCTATCTGGATGAGTTTCGATAAGCAAGAAGGTGAATGGCCGACAGGTGTGCGCTTAAGTCGCATTGGCGGCATCCATTAATTGCTGCTTCTCGTTCACGTTGTCGTCATTCTGGCGGCAACGTGAATTATTTATGAGATAAATCTCCCCAGGCTAACGACATCCCTTATCGTTGTGTATAGAATATTCCCCCGAAGTTTAAGGTTGGCGCCTTCTGGTTGCCACGGCACACGAAACAGCGTTGGTTTCCATATATGGCGTAATGAATCCGCGACAAAGCGGTTAACAGAGCCTATGTGTATCAGGTCTGTTTCGTGTGCTGAATTGTTGACGCATTTATTTATTGGTATCGCATGAACCCCATCGTAATTAATCGGCTTCAACGGAAGCTGGGCTACACTTTTAATCATCAGGAACTGCTGCAGCAGGCATTAACTCACCGCAGCGCCAGCAGCAAACATAACGAGCGTTTAGAATTTTTAGGCGACTCAATCTTGAGCTACGTTA
The DNA here is from genome assembly GCF_005781075.1 of Escherichia sp. E2562. Lineage (NCBI taxonomy): Bacteria > Pseudomonadati > Pseudomonadota > Gammaproteobacteria > Enterobacterales > Enterobacteriaceae > Escherichia > Escherichia sp. E2562. The sequence continues at coordinate 22,004 of NZ_VATM01000005.1, forward strand.
TCGCCAATGCGCTGTATCACCGTTTCCCGCGTGTGGATGAAGGCGATATGAGCCGCATGCGTGCTACGTTGGTCCGTGGCAATACGCTGGCAGAACTGGCACGCGAATTTGAGTTAGGCGAGTGCTTGCGTTTAGGGCCGGGTGAACTTAAAAGCGGTGGATTTCGTCGCGAGTCAATTCTCGCCGACACCGTCGAAGCATTAATTGGCGGCGTATTCCTCGACAGTGATATTCAAACTGTCGAGAAGTTAATCCTTAACTGGTATCAAACCCGTCTGGACGAAATTAGCCCAGGCGATAAACAAAAAGATCCGAAAACGCGCTTGCAAGAATATTTGCAGGGTCGCCATCTGCCGCTGCCGACTTATCTGGTAGTTCAGGTACGTGGCGAAGCGCACGATCAGGAATTTACTATCCACTGCCAGGTCAGCGGCCTGAGTGAACCGGTGGTTGGCACAGGTTCAAGCCGTCGTAAGGCTGAGCAGGCTGCCGCCGAACAGGCGTTGAAAAAACTGGAGCTGGAATGAGCATCGATAAAAGTTACTGCGGATTTATTGCCATCGTCGGACGTCCGAACGTTGGCAAATCCACGCTGCTGAACAAACTGTTGGGGCAGAAAATCTCCATCACTTCCCGCAAAGCGCAGACAACTCGTCACCGCATTGTGGGGATCCATACTGAAGGCGCGTATCAGGCGATCTACGTCGATACCCCGGGCCTGCATATGGAAGAGAAGCGTGCTATTAACCGCCTGATGAACAAAGCGGCGAGCAGCTCCATTGGCGACGTTGAGCTGGTGATTTTTGTCGTTGAAGGCACCCGTTGGACGCCGGACGATGAAATGGTGCTCAACAAGCTGCGTGATGGCAAAGCGCCGGTGATCCTCGCGGTGAACAAAGTGGACAACGTGCAGGAGAAAGCCGATCTGCTGCCGCACCTGCAGTTCCTTGCAAGCCAGATGAATTTCCTCGATATCGTGCCAATCTCCGCCGAAACCGGACTTAACGTTGACACTATCGCGGCAATCGTGCGCAAACACCTGCCGGAAGCGACGCATCACTTCCCGGAAGATTACATCACCGACCGCTCACAGCGGTTTATGGCCTCTGAAATCATCCGTGAAAAACTGATGCGTTTCCTCGGCGCAGAACTGCCGTACTCCGTGACCGTGGAGATCGAACGTTTTGTCACCAATGAACGTGGTGGTTACGACATCAACGGTTTGATTCTCGTTGAGCGTGAAGGGCAGAAAAAGATGGTCATTGGCAACAAAGGGGCCAAGATTAAAACCATCGGTATTGAAGCGCGTAAAGACATGCAGGAAATGTTCGAAGCGCCTGTCCATCTTGAACTGTGGGTAAAAGTGAAATCCGGCTGGGCCGACGACGAACGCGCACTGCGTAGTCTCGGTTACGTTGACGATCTTTAATTAGCATACTCTATGACTTTCGAGGTGCAGGAAGGCGGCAAGACCGTGAATCCCTGGGAGCTTACTAAAGTAAGTGACCAGGGTGAACGGGTGCTGCCAGGGCACCTGCAACTTGAAAGGCGACGAGTATGATGGAAGGCTGGCAGCGCGCATTCGTATTGCATAGTCGCCCGTGGAGCGAAACCAGCCTGATGCTGGACGTCTTCACGGAGGAATCGGGCCGCGTGCGTCTGGTTGCCAAAGGCGCACGCTCTAAACGCTCTACCCTGAAAGGTGCATTACAGCCTTTCACGCCTCTCTTGCTTCGCTTCGGTGGGCGCGGTGAAGTCAAAACACTGCGCAGTGCTGAAGCTGTCTCATTGGCGCTGCCATTAAGCGGTATCACGCTTTACAGCGGTCTGTACATCAACGAGCTTCTCTCCCGCGTGCTGGAATACGAGACGCGCTTCTCGGAACTCTTTTTCGATTACTTACACTGCATCCAGTCTCTGGCTGGGGCTACTGGCACACCGGAACCCGCGTTGCGCCGCTTTGAGCTGGCATTGCTCGGGCATCTGGGTTATGGCGTCAATTTTACCCATTGTGCAGGTAGCGGCGAACCGGTGGATGACACCATGACGTATCGTTATCGCGAAGAAAAAGGGTTTATCGCAAGCGTCGTTATCGACAATAAAACCTTCACCGGGAGGCAGTTGAAAGCGTTACACACGCGGGAATTTCCTGACGCAGACACATTGCGTGCCGCGAAACGCTTTACCCGCATGGCGCTTAAGCCGTATCTTGGCGGTAAACCTTTAAAGAGCAGGGAACTGTTCCGGCAGTTTATACCTAAGCGAACAGTGCAAACACATAATGACTGATGAGGATTGTCATGGCTGAATTACTGTTGGGCGTCAACATTGACCATATCGCAACGCTGCGTAATGCACGTGGTACTGCTTACCCCGATCCGGTGCAGGCCGCGTTTATTGCCGAGCAGGCTGGCGCGGATGGCATTACCGTGCATTTGCGTGAAGATCGTCGCCACATTACTGACCGCGACGTGCGCATCCTGCGTCAGACGCTGGATACCCGCATGAATCTGGAAATGGCGGTGACCGAAGAGATGCTGGCGATTGCCATTGAGACGAAGCCTCATTTTTGCTGCCTGGTACCGGAAAAGCGCCAGGAAGTGACAACTGAAGGTGGCCTGGACGTCGCAGGTCAGCGTGACAAAATGCGCGATGCCTGTAAACGTCTGGCGGATGCCGGGATTCAGGTTTCTCTGTTTATTGACGCAGATGAAGAGCAGATCAAAGCTGCAGCAGAGGTAGGCGCCCCGTTTATCGAGATCCATACTGGTTGTTATGCCGATGCCAAAACTGACGCTGAACAGGCGCAAGAGCTGGCGCGCATTGCTAAAGCCGCGACCTTTGCTGCAAGTCTCGGTCTGAAAGTTAACGCCGGCCACGGTCTGACCTATCACAACGTGAAAGCCATTGCCGCCATTCCTGAGATGCATGAACTGAATATCGGCCATGCCATTATTGGTCGTGCAGTGATGACCGGACTGAAAGATGCGGTGGCAGAAATGAAGCGCCTGATGCTGGAAGCGCGTGGCTAATGGCAATATTAGGTTTAGGCACGGATATCGTGGAGATCGCTCGCATTGAAGCGGTGCTCGCCCGATCCGGTGAGCGCCTTGCTCGCCGCGTATTAAGCGATAACGAATGGGAAATCTGGAAAACGCACCAACAGCCAGTGCGTTTTCTGGCGAAGCGTTTTGCTGTGAAAGAAGCGGCGGCAAAAGCGTTTGGAACCGGGATCCGCAATGGTCTGGCGTTTAATCAGTTTGAAGTGTTCAACGATGAGCTTGGTAAGCCACGGTTGCGACTGTGGGGCGAGGCATTAAAACTGGCGGAAAAGCTGGGCGTCGCACATATGCATGTGACGCTGGCAGATGAACGTCATTATGCTTGCGCCACGGTAATTATTGAAAGTTAAAATAATACCGTTCTCTTTATAAAGTAAAACCCCCGAACTGGTAAGGAACGGGGGTTTTACTTTATAACTTTAATTTTGTACAGCATGCACCCTCAACAACAGCGATTATGGATCAGGGGGGTTATCTTTTACAAGCAACTTGCAATCTTTATCATAAAAACTCGAGCCTTTACGAAGAAAGCGATATTGATGGAAATATTAACGTGACCGCAAATTCGTAAGTACATTAAAATTGGTTTCGTTATTGGCGATTTTGCTGTGCTTTACACCATGCCACTGAATTCCCCCATTGAAACGAGTGGTGTCGTCAAAGCTCTGGTGTGGAGTGCAGCATGCATCCTCAATAACTCGCACGTTCAGTTTTGGGGAGATGTAAGGGCTAATCTGAACGGCTGCATTCCTTGTTTAAGGAAAAACGAATGGCTGATTGTCGATACCTATTTAAACGGGTCATTAAAGTCATCATTGCTGTTTTACAGCTGATCCTTCTGTTCTTATAACACAAGGAAACGTACTTAAGGCGCGTCAGGTTAACCAGCCAGGCGCGCCTTTAATAATTATAAATAAATGTCTGCGCAGATATTATATGAATTCATTTGATAAATGATTATGCTGTTGTCATCATTTTAATAAATATAATAGCGTTAAGCTTTTTCCTATAAATAATTAATATTCTACTTTAGGAGCAGAATATTAAATTTTATCTGCGTGATGCATTAGCACAAATTTATCCCACAACTGCTCTTCTGTCTCGACATGCGCCGGATCTTTCACAATAGTATTAGGGATCGGGCACACCTTCTGGCAGGTTGGCGTCTCGTAGTGACCTACGCATTCGGTACACTTATCGCTGTTAATCTCGTAGATATGTTCACCCATTGAAATCGCCTCATTCGGGCATTCAGGTTCACACATATCACAATTGATGCATTTTTTAGTGATTAACAGCGCCATAAGGAAACTCTCAAAACAACACAAACCGGGCGGGCATTATACGCGCATTCTTTGCTCAAACCAGTTTTTTCACCAGTGCCTCGCTGTGGCGAATGCGCTCAGGGGCCAGTTCCAGGTCTTGCTGAATTAGCGCAATGAACAGCAAATCTGTAAGCATTCCCTGAGCGTGACAAGCGGAGATCGATGCACTATTCGTCGCCTGTTCTTCGGCAATAGTATACAGGCAGTGGGACGCTCGTTGTTGCAAAGCATTCGGCGTGAAACCGGTAATTGCCAGCACCTTTCCACCCACGCGCAGCATCTCATCTGCCGCGAGATTTAACTCACGTCGTACACCAGTGTAAGAGATGGCTAATAACAGGTCGTCCGGTGAAGATGCCTGTACAGTAGCGAGCAACGCATGCATATCGCGTTCTGCGGCAGCATTGAAACCAATCTTCATCAGTTTCCAGGCAAAGTTTTGCGCTACCAGACCCGAAGCACCAATGCCAGTTAAAATAATCCGCCTCGCAGAACGCAGCATCACCACGCATTCATGCAATTTCTCTTCACTGTTAACGTTCAGCGTCGCATACATGGCAGCCGTGTTTTCTTTTATGAGTTTTTCACCCACCAGTCGCAGCGGATCATCACCGCGAATTTGGTTATGAATGGGGACAGAAGGGGATTCCGGCTGGCTCGCCAGAGCTTCGCTTAACGCCAGTTTTAAGGCTGGAAAACCTTTATAGCCGAGTTTTTGTGCGAATTTCACCACGCTGGATTGACTGACCCCAGCTTCGTTGGCCAATTGCTGCGAACTTAAATGGCGCGCCGTATCAGGTTGTAGCAGGAGATAGTCCGCCAGTTTTTTATCACTCTGGGCAAGCTGCTGGTAACGCTGACGAATACGAAGTAAGCCGTTCATATCTTTCCTCGCGATGAAATAATGGCGACAACAGGCAATATGAGACACAAGCGAGTGAATATTATATTCCATAGCTTGTAAGATCTATGAATTAAAAATTCCATTCAGCATTATACGGTAGATTGTTGCCGGAAAAGTGATGATCTATCTGTTAGGCTATGTAGTAGCGATGATTAATCAGGATGTTTCAGTCCAGAGGAGTATGGTTTGGCAACTCACGAGCGTCGTGTGGTGTTTTTTGACTTAGATGGAACATTGCATCAACAGGATATGTTCGGTAGTTTTCTGCGCTACTTACTGCGTCGCCAACCGCTGAATACACTGCTTGTCCTGCCGCTATTGCCGGTTATTGCCATGGCATTATTGATAAAAGGCCGTGCTGCGCGCTGGCCGATGAGTCTGCTATTGTGGGGATGCACTTTTGGTCACAGCGAAGCGCGTTTACAGGCATTACAAGCCGATTTTGTACACTGGTTTCGCGACAATGTTACTGCCTTTCCGCTGGTGCAAGAGCGCCTGACCACCTACTTGCTCAGTTCCGATGCTGATATCTGGTTGATTACCGGTTCTCCACAGCCGCTGGTTGAGGCGGTCTATTTCGATACGCCCTGGTTACCGCGGGTGAATCTTATCGCCAGCCAAATTCAGCGTGGTTATGGCGGCTGGGTATTGACAATGCGTTGCCTCGGGCATGAGAAGGTCGCGCAACTAGAACGCAAAATCGGCACGCCACTGCGGTTGTACAGTGGTTACAGCGACAGTAATCAGGACAACCCGCTGCTTTATTTCTGCCAGCATCGTTGGCGAGTAACCCCGCGCGGTGAACTCCAGCAACTGGAATAGAGTAAAGCATAGCGTCCGTGTATAATGCGCCGCGCTTTTATAACCGGAGTTTTCTTTTTGTCTGAAGTCGAATTTAGTCACGAATACTGGATGCGCCATGCCATGACGCTGGCAAAGCGTGCCTGGGACGAGCGGGAAGTACCGGTCGGCGCGGTATTGGTGCATAACAACCGGGTAATCGGCGAGGGCTGGAATCGTCCGATTGGTCGGCATGATCCTACCGCGCACGCTGAAATCATGGCCCTGCGTCAGGGCGGTCTGGTGATGCAAAATTATCGCCTGATCGACGCCACATTATATGTCACGCTGGAGCCGTGTGTGATGTGCGCCGGAGCGATGATTCACAGCCGGATTGGTCGTGTAGTTTTTGGTGCACGAGATGCGAAAACGGGGGCTGCCGGATCATTAATGGATGTGTTGCACCATCCGGGCATGAATCACCGGGTGGAAATCACGGAAGGGATATTGGCGGAAGAGTGTGCAGCGCTGCTCAGCGACTTCTTTCGCATGCGCCGTCAGGAAATCAAAGCGCAGAAAAAAGCGCAATCTTCTGCGGATTAATTTTTCTTCTTTTCACTTCCCTTCCTGGAAAACAGCAGCGAAGGGGAGTGTGTCAGATAGTTAGATGACGACTGTGAAAGAAACGAGAGAAAAGGAAATTTCCCTTTACTCAATTCTGTTGGCGACACTGCCGGATAATCCTGAGCCAGCTGCATCGCCGCTTCTGTTGCCTGCTTTTCTTTCTCTTGCAGATACCCCACCAGACTAATCTGATACTTACGGATATTCTCGACATAGGCGTAAGCTTCATGTCCCCGCGCATAACCGTAAGTCAGCTTGCTGTAATAGGGTTTCTGGCTAAGTAAAGGCAGACGTTGTTTAACATCGGTCCAACTGTCTGGATTACCTTTGGTTTTTGCCGTCAGGGCGCGAGCATCCAGCATATGCGCATAACCCATATTGTAAGCGGCGAGCGCAAACCAAATCCGTTCATTTTCTGGCACGCTTTCCGGCACTTTACTCATCATATCCTGCAAATAACGCGCGCCGCCGCTGATGCTTTGTTCAGCATCGGTACGATCGGTAATGCCCAGGCTTTGCGCGGTATTTTTGGTCAACATCATCATGCCGCGCACACCGGTCGGCGAGGTGGCCTGCGCGTCCCAATGTGATTCCTGGTAAGCAATAGCCGCCAGTAAACGCCAGTCAATTTCCTCGGCGTATTTCTCAAACAAAGGTTTTAATTGTGGCAGCACCGCATCGACGGCGCGTAAAAATGTGCGCGTATCGACATAATCAAAATCATCGCCATGCCCCAGGTATTTCTCTTCAATGCGTGCCAGCGTGCCGTCCTCATTCATTTTGTTGAAGAAGTCGAGCAGAGCTGCGGAAAGGGTATTATCGTCATCTAACTGGCTAAACCAGGTCACTGGTTGTTCATCGGTGATATCGAGTGCCACGGCGAGTTCCGGGTGAACTCGCTGGAACAGGCTGATGGCGACAGAATCAGCAATGGTGTAATCCAGCTTACCTCCGATGACATCTTCCAGTAATTCCGCTGAGCCTTTTTTGTCGTCCACCTTCCAGCTTAAATCCGGGAATTTAGTTTCTTTCAGTCTTTGTAGATCGTTAACGACGACGTGTCCTGGTGCGATGGAGAGCTGTTCCGCCGTCAAATTGCCCAGCGTGCGTGGGCGATATTGACCCACTTTGTAAACCAGTTGTTGTGATACGGAATAATAGGTAGGACCAGGCTGATAGTTTTTTACCCGCTCACTGTTATAAACCAGACCTGCTGCCAGCAGGTCGGCGTTGCCGTTGTCGAGATCGTCAAACAACTGGCTGATATTCTGCCGTACGGTCACTTTCAGTTTCACGCCGAGGTAGTCGGCAAATTGTTTGGCCAACTCATAATCCAGCCCGGAAGATTTACCGTTAATCTCATTCCATGTGAGGGGAGTATGAATGGTGCTCACGCGCAATTCTCCCCGCGCTTGAATGGCGGCGATACGGTTGTCGGCTTTACCAAACCAAGGAATAGATGGCCAGAGAGCTACCGCGAGAAGCAGTGCCAGAATGCCAATGAACAGATAATTAATCTTTAATTTTTTCAATTAGTTAATTCTCTGTGTCGTTCGTGTCCTGGCTTGAAAAAACGATATGCTAAACAAAGGTATAATCATCAATGAGCGGCATTTTGCGTAAACCTGTGCCAGTTGGCAACTTATTACAACCATTGGCGGCACGCGTTGCTAATTCACGATGGTGATTTTATTTCCACGCAAACGGTTTCGTCAGCGCAGCAGATTCTTTATAATGACGCCCGTTTCCCCCCCTTGGGTACACCGAAAGCTTAGAAGACGAGAGACTTATGATGGAAATTCTGCGTGGTTCGCCTGCACTGTCGGCATTCCGAATCAATAAACTGCTGGCGCGTTTTCAGGCTGCCAGGCTCCCGGTTCACAACATTTACGCCGAGTATGTCCATTTTGCTGACCTCAATGCGCCGTTAAACGAAGAAGCGCACGCGCAACTTGAACGCCTGTTGAAATATGGTCCGGCACTCGCCAGCCATGCCCCGGAAGGCAAATTACTGCTGGTGACCCCGCGCCCAGGCACCATCTCTCCCTGGTCTTCAAAAGCGACCGATATCGCCCATAACTGCGGGCTGCAACAGGTAAACCGCCTTGAGCGCGGCGTGGCTTACTATGTAGAAGCCGCTACGCTGACCAATGAACAGTGGCAGCAGGTTACCGCTGAACTACACGACCGTATGATGGAAACGGTCTTTTTTGCTTTAGATGATGCAGAGCAGCTGTTTGCGCATCATCAACCGACTCCAGTCACCAGCGTTGATTTACTGGGGCAGGGCCGTCAGGCGCTGATCGACGCTAACCTGCGTCTCGGCCTGGCACTGGCGGACGATGAAATTGACTATCTGCAGGATGCTTTCACAAAGCTTGGTCGTAATCCGAACGACATCGAGCTGTATATGTTCGCCCAGGCGAACTCTGAGCACTGCCGCCACAAAATTTTTAACGCCGACTGGATTATCGACGGTGAACAGCAGCCGAAATCGCTGTTTAAGATGATCAAAAACACCTTCGAAACCACGCCGGATCACGTTCTCTCAGCTTATAAAGATAACGCCGCGGTGATGGAAGGTTCTGAAGTTGGCCGCTACTTTGCCGACCACGAAACGGGCCGCTACGATTTCCATCAGGAACCGGCGCACATCCTGATGAAAGTCGAAACTCACAACCACCCGACGGCGATTTCTCCGTGGCCGGGCGCGGCGACGGGGTCTGGCGGTGAAATCCGTGATGAAGGCGCCACCGGACGCGGCGCGAAGCCGAAAGCCGGTCTGGTCGGTTTCTCCGTTTCCAACCTGCGTATTCCTGGCTTTGAACAGCCGTGGGAAGAAGATTTCGGTAAGCCTGAGCGCATTGTCACCGCGCTGGATATCATGACCGAAGGTCCGCTGGGCGGCGCGGCATTTAACAACGAATTTGGTCGTCCGGCACTGAACGGCTACTTCCGTACTTATGAAGAAAAAGTGAACAGCCACAACGGCGAAGAGCTGCGCGGTTATCACAAACCGATCATGCTGGCGGGCGGGATCGGCAACATTCGCGCCGATCACGTACAAAAAGGCGAGATCAACGTTGGTGCGAAGCTGGTCGTTCTCGGCGGTCCGGCAATGAACATTGGTCTTGGCGGCGGTGCGGCGTCTTCTATGGCGTCTGGTCAATCTGATGCCGACCTCGACTTTGCTTCTGTTCAGCGCGACAACCCGGAAATGGAACGTCGTTGCCAGGAAGTGATCGACCGTTGCTGGCAGCTTGGTGATGCCAACCCAATCCTGTTTATCCACGACGTTGGCGCAGGCGGTCTTTCTAACGCGATGCCGGAACTGGTAAGCGACGGCGGGCGCGGCGGTAAATTTGAACTGCGCGACATCCTGAGCGACGAACCGGGCATGAGCCCGCTGGAAATCTGGTGTAACGAATCCCAGGAACGTTACGTGCTGGCGGTTGCTGCCGATCAGTTACCGCTGTTTGACGAACTGTGTAAGCGTGAACGCGCGCCCTACGCGGTGATTGGTGAAGCGACCGAAGAACTGCATCTCTCCCTACACGATCGTCATTTTGATAATCAGCCGATCGATCTGCCGCTGGACGTACTGCTTGGTAAAACACCGAAGATGACCCGCGATGTGCAAACGCTGAAAGCGAAAGGCGACGCGCTGGTCCGTGAAGGGATCACCATTGCTGACGCGGTGAAACGTGTGCTGCATCTGCCGACCGTGGCGGAGAAAACCTTCCTTGTGACCATTGGCGACCGTAGCGTAACCGGCATGGTGGCGCGCGATCAGATGGTTGGCCCGTGGCAGGTGCCGGTCGCTAACTGTGCGGTCACTACTGCCAGCCTCGACAGCTACTACGGTGAAGCGATGGCAATTGGCGAACGTGCGCCAGTTGCGCTGCTGGATTTCGCCGCTTCTGCCCGTCTGGCGGTCGGTGAAGCGTTAACTAACATCGCCGCAACACAAATTGGCGATATCAAACGCATTAAACTTTCCGCCAACTGGATGGCGGCGGCAGGCCACCCTGGTGAAGATGCGGGCCTGTATGAAGCTGTTAAAGCGGTGGGCGAAGAGCTTTGTCCGGCGCTGGGCCTGACGATCCCGGTGGGTAAAGATTCAATGTCGATGAAAACCCGCTGGCAGGAAGGTAACGAAGAGCGTGAAATGACGTCGCCGCTGTCGCTGGTTATTTCTGCATTTGCCCGCGTGGAAGATGTGCGTCACACCATCACGCCGCAGCTTTCTACCGAAGATAACGCACTGTTGCTGATTGATCTGGGCCTTGGCAATAATGCGCTGGGCGCAACGGCGCTGGCGCAGGTTTATCGTCAGCTTGGCGACAAACCGGCTGATGTGCGCGACGTCGCACAACTGAAAGGCTTCTATGACGCGATTCAGGCGTTGGTTGCACAGCGTAAGCTGCTCGCGTACCACGACCGCTCTGATGGTGGTCTGTTGGTGACGCTGGCGGAAATGGCATTTGCCGGTCATTGCAGCATTGAAGCGGATATCGCCTCTCTGGGCGACGATCACCTGGCGGCGCTGTTTAACGAAGAGCTGGGTGCGGTGATTCAGGTTCGTGCCGCTGACCGTGAAGCGGTTGAAGCGGTACTGGCACAGCATGGCCTTGCTGAGTGCGTCCATTATGTTGGCCAGGCGGTTTCCGGTGACCGTTTTGTGATTACCGCCAACGGGCAGGCTGTATTCAGCGAAAGCCGTACTACGTTGCGTGTCTGGTGGGCAGAAACCACCTGGCAGATGCAGCGCCTGCGTGACAACCCGGAGTGCGCCGATCAGGAACATCAGGCGAAATCCAACGACGCTGATCCGGGCCTGAATGTGAAACTGTCGTTCGATATTAACGAAGATGTAGCAGCTCCGTTTATCGCTACTGGCGCGCGCCCGAAAGTTGCCGTACTGCGTGAGCAAGGCGTGAACTCGCATGTTGAAATGGCGGCAGCTTTCCATCGTGCGGGCTTCGATGCTATCGACGTGCATATGAGCGATCTGCTGGCTGGACGCACTGGTCTGGAGGATTTCCATGCCCTGGTCGCGTGCGGTGGTTTCTCCTACGGTGATGTGCTGGGTGCCGGTGAAGGTTGGGCGAAGTCTATTCTGTTCAACAACCGTGTACGCGATGAGTTTGCAACCTTCTTCCATCGTCCGCAAACGCTGGCGCTGGGGGTATGTAACGGTTGCCAGATGATGTCTAATCTGCGTGAGCTGATCCCAGGTAGCGAGCTGTGGCCTCGTTTCGTGCGTAACACCTCCGATCGCTTTGAAGCGCGTTTCAGCCTGGTTGAAGTGACCCAAAGCCCGTCTCTGCTGTTGCAGGGGATGGTGGGCTCGCAGATGCCGATTGCTGTGTCTCACGGTGAAGGGCGCGTTGAAGTACGCGACGCGGCGCATCTGGCGGCACTGCAAAGCAAAGGGCTGGTTGCGTTGCGCTATGTCGATAATTTCGGCAAAGTCACCGAAACCTACCCGGCTAACCCGAACGGTTCCCCGAACGGTATTACGGCGGTCACTACCGAAAGCGGTCGTGTCACCATTATGATGCCGCACCCGGAACGTGTTTTCCGTACTGTCAGCAACTCCTGGCATCCGGAAAACTGGGGCGAGGATGGCCCATGGATGCGTATTTTCCGTAATGCGCGTAAGCAGCTGGGGTAAGGCTGCGGAAATTCCACGCAACCCATTGTTTTGTAGGTCGGATAAGGCTTTCACGCCGCATCCGGCATTACACACAACCACTTCGCCAACAATTATAAGCTCCCAACTCCGGGAGCTTTTTTTGTGTCTGTAAATCACGACAATGGGTGGTTTGCCGTGTCGCTTATAGGTGACATATAACTTATTGATTTAATTTAAAACGAATAATTTAAGCTTTGGGCGTCTCTTTTAAGCGACACACTGGCTGATTTATAGCCAACCAGTGGAACAGCCATTAATCCATTAAAGCTATGTTTTATCAGTACGTTATCAAACTATTTTATTTATTGGCACAGTTACTGCATAATAATAACCAGTGGCTCATTCACCCACTTATGTCAGCCCCTTCGGGACGTGCTACATAAAATTCGAATGACGCACAACAAGGTGCCTGCCGTCCAACTTCTGATATCAGCGTAGCTATATCAACCATCGGGCGAAACGTCGAGTTAGGCACCGCCTTATTCCACAACAAAGCCGGGTAATTCCCGGCTTTGTTGTATCTGAACTCCCCCTCGGTTAGCATCAGGCTATTCGCGTCTGACGAGAGTAACACCTTGAAACGCTGGCCTGTTTTTCCCCGTTCATTACGACAATTAGTCATGCTGGCATTCTTGCTGATTCTGCTGCCTCTGCTGGTACTGGCATGGCAAGCCTGGCAAAGCCTTAATGCGCTTAGCGATCAGGCGGCGCTGGTCAATCGCACAACGCTTATTGACGCCCGGCGCAGTGAGGCAATGACTAATGCGGCACTGGAGATGGAGCGTAGCTACCGTCAGTATTGCGTGCTGGACGACTCAACCCTGGCGAAGGTCTATCAAAGCCAGCGTAAACGTTACAGCGAAATGCTCGATGCCCACGCTGGCGTGCTGCCGGACGATAAACTTTACCAGGCATTGCGTCAGGATTTGAACAATCTTGCCCAACTCCAGTGTAACAACAGTGGGCCGGATGCGGCGGCCGCCGCGCGTCTGGAAGCCTTTGCCAATGCCAATGCCGAAATGGTACAGGCCACGCGCACCGTGGTGTTTTCACGCGGGCAGCAACTCCAGCGAGAGATAGCCGAACGCGGGCAGTATTTCGGCTGGCAGTCACTGGTGTTGTTTCTGGTGAGTCTGATAATGGTGCTGCTTTTCACCCGAATGATTATTGGTCCGGTGAAAAATATCGAGCGGATGATCAACCGTCTGGGGGAAGGACGCTCACTGGGTAATAGCGTCTCGTTTAGTGGACCGAGCGAGTTACGCTCGGTAGGGCAACGTATTCTTTGGTTAAGTGAACGCCTGTCATGGCTGGAATCCCAGCGCCATCAATTTTTAAGACATTTATCTCATGAATTAAAAACGCCACTGGCGAGTATGCGCGAGGGCACTGAATTACTGGCTGACCAGGTTGTCGGGCCGCTTACGCCAGAGCAAAAAGAGGTGGTGAGCATCCTTGATAGCAGCAGCCGCAATTTGCAAAAACTGATAGAACAACTGCTTGATTACAACCGTAAACAGGCAGATGGCGCGGTGGAACTGGATAATGTTGAGTTAGCACCGTTGGTGGAGACGGTAGTTTCCGCTCACAGTCTGCCAGCTCGGACTAAAATGATGCATACCGACGTTGATCTCAAGGCAACAGCATGCCTGGCGGAACCCATGCTGCTGATGAGCGTGCTGGATAATCTTTACTCCAATGCGGTGCACTACGGGGCTGAATCCGGTAACATTTGCCTTCGCAGCAGTTTACATGGTGCACGGGTTTATATTGATGTCATCAATACAGGCACACCCATTCCGCAAGAGGAACGCGCCATGATCTTCGAACCCTTTTTTCAGGGAAGTCACCAGCGAAAAGGGGCGGTGAAGGGGAGCGGTCTGGGATTAAGCATTGCCAGGGATTGTATTCGCCGTATGCAGGGGGAACTGTATCTGGTCGACGAGAGCGGGCAAGACGTTTGCTTCCGCATTGAATTGCCTTCGTCGAAAAACACGAAATAATGTTAAGGCCTATCCCATTAGACTATTTTATTTGCCAGTTCGGCCCCGGGCAGTGCTCGAAATCCTCACGTACTACGTGTACGCTCCGGTTTCTCCGCGCTGTCCGTGTCCAAACTGCCTGCAACAATTACGCCCACTGGGATAGGCTCTGAGTCTGGTGAATATGCGACACATTTTTCAACGATTTTTATCCCGACGGCTGTGGCTGGCGGGGTTGCCTTGTCTGGCGCTGCTGGGCTGCGTGCAGAATCACAATAAGCCAGCCATTAATGCGCCAGTAGAAGAAAAAATCCCGGTTTATCAACTGGCTGATTATCTTCCTACTGAATGTAGCGACATCTGGGCGCTGCAAGGTAAATCAACTGAAACTAACCCGCTTTACTGGCTACGGGCGATGGATTGCGCCAACCGCTTAATGCCAGCGCAGTCGCGTCAGGAAGCCCGTAAATATGGTGATGGCAGCTGGCAAAATACCTTTAAGCAGGGGATTTTGCTTGCCGATGCCAAAATCACGCCTTTTGAGCGCCGCCAACTGGTCGCGCGCATTGATGCGTTAAGTACTGAGATCCCGGCGCAGGTTCGCCCGTTGTATCAACTCTGGCGCGACGGACAGGCGCTGCAACTGCAACTGGCGGAAGAGCGCCAACGTTACAGTAAACTCCAGCAATCCAGCGACAGCGAACTGGACGCCCTGCGCCAGCAACATCACGTTCTACAGCAACAACTGGAACTTACCACCCGCAAGCTGGAGAACCTGACGGATATTGAACGCCAACTCTCGACTCGCAAACCGGCCGGAAATTTCCCACCGGACACGCCGCACGAGAGTGAAAAAACCGCGCCATCCACCAATGAGGTCACCCCTGATGAGCCATAAACCTGCGCATTTATTATTGGTCGATGACGATCCGGGATTACTGAAATTACTTGGCCTGCGCCTGACCAGCGAAGGCTACAGCGTGGTCACGGCAGAAAGTGGTGCCGAGGGGCTGCGGATACTGAATCGTGAAAAAGTGGATTTAGTCATCAGCGACCTGCGGATGGATGAAATGGATGGTATGCAACTGTTTGCTGAAATCCAGAAAGTGCAGCCAGGTATGCCGGTAATCATCCTCACCGCGCATGGCTCCATTCCCGATGCCGTTGCCGCGACACAGCAGGGCGTGTTTAGTTTCCTCACCAAGCCCGTTGATAAAGACGCGCTATATCAGGCAATTGATGATGCACTGGAGCAATCTGCCCCAGCCACCGACGAACGTTGGCGCGAGGCGATTGTCACTCGCAGCCCGCTGATGCTGCGTTTGCTGGAACAGGCGCGGCTGGTGGCGCAATCAGACGTTAGCGTTTTGATTAACGGTCAGAGCGGCACCGGGAAAGAGATTTTTGCCCAGGCTATCCACAACGCCAGCCCGCGTAACAGCAAGCCGTTTATTGCCATTAACTGTGGCGCATTGCCCGAGCAGTTGCTGGAGTCGGAGCTGTTTGGTCATGCACGCGGCGCGTTTACTGGTGCCGTCAGCAATCGCGAAGGTTTATTCCAGGCGGCGGAAGGCGGTACGCTGTTTCTCGATGAGATTGGCGATATGCCTACGCCGTTACAGGTAAAATTGCTGCGCGTATTGCAGGAGCGAAAAGTCCGCCCGCTGGGCAGTAACCGCGATATTGATATCGACGTGCGGATTATTTCTGCGACTCACCGCGACCTGCCAAAAGCGATGGCGCGCGGGGAATTCCGTGAAGATCTCTATTACCGCCTCAACGTTGTCAGCCTTAAAATTCCGGCACTGGCGGAGCGCACGGAAGACATTCCGTTACTGGCAAACCACTTATTGCGTCAGGCAGCAGTACGGCATAAACCGTTTGTCCGCGCGTTCTCCACCGATGCGATGAAACGCCTGATGACTGCCAGCTGGCCGGGAAATGTGCGCCAGTTGGTGAACGTGATTGAACAGTGCGTGGCGCTGACATCATCTCCGGTGATTAGTGATGCGCTGGTGGAGCAGGCGCTGGAGGGCGAAAACACGGCGCTGCCCACCTTTGTTGAGGCGCGTAATCAGTTTGAACTCAACTACCTGCGCAAGCTGCTGCAAATCACTAAAGGCAACGTCACTCACGCGGCGAGAATGGCGGGGCGCAACCGGACAGAATTTTATAAACTGCTTTCCCGACACGAGCTGGATGCAAACGATTTCAAGGAATGAATCGGTGTAATGTGTTACGTTTAGCAGATCAAAAGACAGGCGACCTTTTCAAGGAATAGCATGAAAAAGATTGATGCGATTATTAAACCCTTCAAGCTGGACGATGTCCGTGAAGCACTGGCCGAAGTCGGTATTACCGGCATGACCGTGACCGAAGTGAAAGGCTTTGGGCGCCAGAAAGGCCACACTGAGCTGTATCGCGGTGCGGAATATATGGTGGATTTTCTGCCGAAGGTGAAAATTGAGATCGTCGTGCCGGACGACATTGTCGATATCTGCGTAGACACGATTATTCGTACGGCGCAAACCGGTAAAATTGGTGACGGTAAAATTTTCGTCTTTGACGTGGCACGGGTCATTCGTATCCGTACCGGCGAAGAGGACGACGCGGCTATTTAAACCGCGTCATGGTTGCCGGATGTTTCCATCCGGCAACATCAAATCACAGCACTTTATGTGGGCCAAAGCATTCGTAATGAATGTTTTCCTGCTTCACACCCAGGTCCACTAACTGTTTTGCCGCAAACTGCATGAAGCCGACCGGACCGCAGAGATAGAACTGCATGGCCGGATCGCTGAACGCACCTTCCAGTTTGCTCAAATCCATCAGGCCTTCGCTATCAAACTGACCTTTAGCGCGATCGGCTTCGCTCGGCTCGCGATACCAGGTATGCGCGGTAAAGCGCGGTAGTGCTTGCCCCAGTTCCTTAACTTCATCAGCAAAGGCGTGAACATCGCCATTTTCTGCCGCGTGGAACCAGTTTACCTGGGCGTTATGGCCTGCTTTTGCCAGCGTATCGAGCATTGCCAGCATTGGCGTTTGCCCTACACCCGCAGAGATCAGTGTTACCGGCGTGTCATCTGCCACATCCATAAAGAAATCACCCGCCGGAGCGACCAGTTTCACGACATCGCCAACGTTGGCGTGATTGTGCAGCCAGTTGGATACCTGCCCGCCATCTTCGCGTTTCACCGCAATACGATAGCCTTTGCCATCAGGTTTGCGAGTCAAAGAGTACTGACGAATTTCCTGATGCGGGAAACCTTCTGGTTTCAGCCAAACGCCGAGATACTGTCCTGGACGGTATTCTGCCACTGCGCCACCGTCGACCGGTTCCAGTTCGAAGCTAGTGATCAGTGCGCTGCGCGGCGTTTTAGCCACAATGCGGAAATCGCGAGTACCTTCCCAGCCACCGGCTTTGCTGGCGTTTTCGTTATAGATTTCCGCCTCGCGATTGATAAATACATTAGCCAGTACGCCATAGGCTTTACCCCACGCGTCCAGCACTTCCTGGCCTGGGCTGAACATTTCGTCCAGGGTCGCCAACAGGTGTTCGCCGACGATGTTGTACTGTTCCGGTTTGATCTGGAAACTGGTGTGCTTCTGCGCGATTTTTTCTACCGCTGGCAGCAGCGCAGGCAGGTTTTCAATATTACTGGCGTAGGCGGCAATAGCGTTAAACAGGGCTTCACGTTGATCGCCATTACGCTGGTTACTCATGTTAAAAATTTCTTTGAGTTCTGGGTTATGAGTAAACATACGGTCGTAGAAATGGGCGGTTAACTTTGGCCCTGTTTCCACCAGTAAAGGGATGGTGGCTTTTACTGTAGCGATGGTTTGAGCGTCAAGCATATGGTCTTCCTTTTTTTGCATCTTAATTGATGTATCTCAAATACATCTTATAAAAAATAGCCCTGCACTGTAAATGGTTCTTTTGGTGTTTTTCATCAAGAATGTGATGAAGTGAAAAATTTGCATCACAAACCTGAAAAGAAATCCGTTTCCGGTTGCAGGCCCTTTATTCTCCAAAGCCTTGCATAGCTTGAAGGTAATCGTTTGCGTAAATTCCTTTGTCAAGACCTGTTATCGCACAATGATTCGGTTATACTGTTCGCCGTTGTCCATCAGGACCGCCAAAATTAGGCGAAAAAATTTTATTGTTAGCTGAGTCAGGAGATGCGGATGTTAAAGCGTGAAATGAACATTGCCGATTATGATGCCGAACTGTGGCAGGCTATGGAGCAGGAAAAAGTACGTCAGGAAGAGCACATCGAACTGATCGCCTCCGAAAACTACACCAGCCCGCGCGTAATGCAGGCGCAGGGTTCTCAGCTGACCAATAAATATGCTGAAGGTTATCCGGGCAAGCGCTACTACGGCGGTTGCGAGTATGTTGATATCGTCGAACAACTGGCGATCGATCGCGCGAAAGAACTGTTCGGCGCTGATTACGCTAACGTTCAGCCGCACTCCGGCTCCCAGGCTAACTTTGCGGTCTACACCGCGCTGCTGGAACCAGGTGATACCGTTCTGGGTATGAACCTGGCGCATGGCGGTCACCTGACTCACGGTTCTCCGGTTAACTTCTCCGGTAAACTGTACAACATCGTTCCTTACGGTATTGATGCTACCGGCCATATCGACTACGCCGATCTGGAAAAACAAGCCAAAGAACACAAGCCGAAAATGATTATCGGTGGTTTCTCTGCATATTCCGGCGTGGTTGACTGGGCGAAAATGCGTGAAATCGCTGACAGCATCGGTGCTTACCTGTTCGTTGATATGGCGCACGTTGCGGGCCTGGTTGCTGCTGGCGTCTACCCGAACCCGGTTCCTCATGCTCACGTAGTGACTACCACCACTCACAAAACCCTGGCGGGTCCGCGCGGCGGCCTGATCCTGGCGAAAGGCGGTAGCGAAGAACTGTACAAAAAACTGAACTCTGCCGTTTTCCCTGGTGGTCAGGGCGGTCCGCTGATGCACGTTATTGCGGGTAAAGCAGTAGCGCTGAAAGAAGCGATGGAGCCTGAGTTCAAAACTTACCAGCAGCAGGTCGCGAAAAACGCTAAAGCGATGGTAGAAGTGTTCCTGGAACGCGGCTACAAAGTGGTTTCTGGCGGTACTGATAACCACCTGTTCCTGGTTGATCTGGTTGATAAAAACCTGACCGGTAAAGAAGCAGACGCCGCTCTGGGCCGTGCCAATATCACCGTGAACAAAAACAGCGTACCGAACGATCCGAAGAGCCCGTTTGTAACTTCTGGTATTCGTGTAGGTACTCCGGCGATTACGCGTCGTGGCTTCAAAGAAGCAGAAGCGAAAGAACTGGCTGGCTGGATGTGTGACGTGCTGGACAGCATCAATGATGAAGCGGTTATCGAGCGCATCAAAGGTAAAGTTCTCGACATCTGCGCACGTTACCCGGTTTACGCATAAGAGAAACGGTGATTTGCTGACAACGTGCTCGTTGTTCATGCCGGATGCGGCGTGAACGCCTTATCCGGCCTACAAAAATTTGCAAATTCAATATATTGCAATATCCGTGTAGGCCTGATAAGCGTAGCGCATCAGGCAATCTTACGTTTGTGATCGTCAAGGCTTCCTTCGGGAAGCCTTGTTACGTTATCGCGCCATCAAATCTGTCGTAACTGCGCCTCAACATACAAATAACCTATCCCCAGCACCTGTTGTGCGCGGCTTAATTGCCCAAAGCCAATTTGCGTCGCTTTCACGCTCGGTCCTTCGTCGCGGTCAAACGGGTTAAATCCTGTCTGGCGAATAATGGTATTAAGCCAGTTCTCACCAAAGGCACAGCTGCGACCGTACAACCAAATCTGATTAATATTTAGGATGTTGAGGAAGTTATACAGACTCAAACCAATGGCGTTGGCACTGCGGTCAACCCAGCTGGTGACCCACGGTTCTTCACTCTGCCAGGCTGCGATTAATTGCGCTGTAGTCAGTTTTTCTGGATCAAGTTGAGTATTGCCAGGTTGTGATTTTAGCCATACTCGCGCCTGTTTTTTTAATGCGCTTAACGAGGCGACGGTTTCCAGGCAGCCATAACGTCCACAGTCGCAGGCGACGCCATCCGGATTAACAATGGTGTGACCAATCTGCCCGCTACCATACAAACTACCGCGATAAATTTGCTCGTTAATCACGAACGACGAGCCAATGCCGTAATCAACGTTGATCACGCAGAAATCCCGTCCCTGCGAATTATTTTGCCATTTCTCCGCCAGCGCCAGCATCACGCAGTCATTATCGACCATCACCCGAATGCCCAGCTTCTCTTCCAGCAGATACTTCACCTCAACTGGCGTGGTCCACGGGGCTTGCGGCATGGTTTGCGATACACCAGTTACCGGATCAACCTGACCGTGAATTGCCAGCGCCAGGTTGATGGTGCGGCCCGGCCACAGTTTGCGATGACGATGCCAGCATTTTTCGATTTCGGACAGCAGTGCCTGCGGTGTCGGTGCATCAATCTGAAAATATTCAAATTCGCCTTTCGGACTTAAACAAGCGTTAGCGACCTGGCACTCAATGCTGGTGGGCGTCACGTTCAGGCATAGCGTCCAGTCACCTTCCGGCGCAATCAGCCATGTGCCGCTGCTATGCCCGCGCGTCTGGCTTTCATCGTCGATATTCACCACCCGCTTTTCGTTTTCCAGTTCCTGCAAAATATTACTGACCGCCGGAATTGAAATTTGCGCCAGCCGGGCCAGCGTCGACTTGTTGGCGCGCTTTTGCCGGTACAGCAGTTCCAGAATCACGCATTTGTTATGGTGGCGGATCTGTTGATTGTTAATGCAGGCTCTCATCTTCACTAAACCTTGTTTAGTTAATTGCGTGATTATTCCGCGAAAACAGTGCCAGATTGTTCAATACACTGCCACAAATCTTTTAATTCAGTATGTCTTGTTAATATTGAGGGCACCATGACTCCAGTAAAAGTGTGGCAAGAGCGCGTTGAGATCCCGACCTATGAAACCGGGCCGCAGGATATACATCCCATGTTCCTGGAAAATCGCGTTTATCAGGGATCGTCCGGCGCGGTTTATCCCTATGGCGTGACCGATACGCTGAGCGAGCAGAAAACCCTGAAATCCTGGCAGGCGGTGTGGCTGGAAAACGACTACATCAAAGTGATGATCCTGCCGGAACTGGGCGGTCGCGTGCATCGCGCATGGGATAAAGTGAAACAGCGAGATTTTGTCTATCACAATGAAGTCATTAAGCCGGCGCTGGTGGGGCTGCTGGGGCCGTGGATTTCGGGCGGGATTGAGTTTAACTGGCCACAACACCATCGCCCGACCACCTTTATGCCCGTTGATTTCACCATCGAAGCCCATGACGACGGCGCACAGACGGTGTGGGTCGGCGAAACGGAGCCGATGCACGGTTTACAAGTGATGACTGGTTTCACACTGCGCCCTGACCGGGCGGCGCTGGAAATCGCCAGCCGCGTCTATAACGGGAACGCCACGCCGCGTCATTTCTTGTGGTGGGCCAACCCGGCAGTGAAAGGTGGTGAAGGGCATCAGAGCGTTTTCCCGCCGGATGTGACTGCGGTGTTTGATCACGGCAAACGGGCTGTTTCAGCTTTCCCCATCGCCACCGGCACCTACTACAAAGTGGACTACTCCGCCGGAGTGGACATTTCTCGCTATAAAAATGTGCCAGTGCCGACTTCGTATATGGCTGAAAAATCGCAGTACGATTTTGTCGGCGCGTGGTGTCACGATGAAGATGGCGGTTTGCTGCACGTTGCCAACCACCATATTGCGCCAGGTAAAAAACAGTGGAGCTGGGGACACAGTGAATTTGGCCAGGCGTGGGATAAGAGTCTGACTGACAATAACGGTCCGTATATCGAGCTGATGACCGGTATTTTTGCCGATAACCAGCCCGATTTTACCTGGCTTGATGCTTACGAAGAGAAGCGTTTCGAGCAGTATTTCCTGCCTTATCATTCTCTGGGCATGGTGCAAAATGCCTCCCGCGATGCGGTGATAAAACTTCAGCGTAGCGAGCGGGGGATTGAGTGGGGGCTGTATGCCATCTCCCCGTTGAGTGGATATCGTCTGGCGATCCGCGAAATCGGCAAATGCAACGCGTTGCTCGATGATGCCGTGGCCCTGACACCAGCGACCGCCATCCAGGGCGTGTTGCACGGTATCAATCCTGACAGACTGACCATCGAACTTTCCGATGCTGACGGCAATATTGTACTGAGTTATCAGGAACATCAGCCGCAAGAGTTGCCGTTGCCGGACGTTGCCAAAGCGCCACTGGCTGCACAAGACATTGCCAGTACAGATGAAGCCTGGTTTATCGGTCAGCATCTGGAGCAATATCATCACGCCAGTCGTTCACCGTTCGATTACTACCTGCGCGGCGTGGCGCTGGACCCGCTGGATTATCGCTGTAACCTGGCGCTGGCGATGCTGGAATATAACCGCGCAGATTTCCCGCAAGCGGTGGCGTATGCCAGTCAGGCGCTGAAACGCGCACATGCGCTGAACAAAAACCCGCAGTGTGGACAGGCAAGTTTGATTCGCGCCAGTGCTTATGAACGTCAGGGACAATATCAACAGGCCGAAGAGGATTTCTGGCGTGCGGTCTGGAGCGGCAATAGTAAAGCGGGCGGCTATTATGGTCTGGCACGGCTGGCGGCGCGCAATGGTAACTTCGACGCGGGTCTGGATTTTTGCCAACAAAGTCTTCGTGCCAGCCCAACCAACCAGGAAGTGCTTTGCCTGCATAACCTGCTGCTGGTGTTAAGTGGTCGTCAGGACAACGCGCGTTTGCAGCGCGAGAAACTGCTGCGTGATTATCCGCTGAACGCCACTCTGTGGTGGCTGAACTGGTTCGATGGTCGTAGCGAATCAGCCCTCGCGCAGTGGCGCGGTCTGTGTCAGGGACGCGACGTTAACGCCCTGATGACCGCCGGGCAACTGATTAACTGGGGAATGCCCGCCCTGGCGGCAGAGATGCTGAACGTACTGGACTGCCAGCGCACGCTTCCGCTTTACCTGCAAGCTAGCTTGCTGCCGAAAGCCGAACGCGGCGAACTGGTCGCAAAAGCCATTGATGTCTTCCCACAGTTTGTCCGTTTCCCGAATACGCTGGAAGAAGTGGCGGCGCTGGAGAGTATTGAAGAGTGCTGGTTTGCCCGTCATTTACTGGCCTGCTTCTACTACAACAAGCGTAGCTACAACAAAGCCATTACTTTATGGCTGCGTTGCGTAGAGATGTCACCGGAGTTTGCCGACGGCTGGCGTGGGTTAGCGATCCATGCGTGGAATAAGCAACACGATTATGAGCTGGCCGCGCGTTATCTTGATAATGCTTATCAGCTTGCGCCGCAGGATGCACGTCTGCTTTTCGAACGGGATTTGCTGGATAAGTTAAGCGGAGCCACACCGGAGAAACGACTGGCACGTCTGGAAAATAATCTGGAAATTGCTCTGAAACGCGACGACATGACCGCAGAACTGCTCAATTTGTGGCATCTCACAGGTCAGGCCGACAAAGCGGCGGATATTCTCGCCACGCGAAAATTCCACCCGTGGGAAGGCGGGGAAGGGAAGGTCACCAGTCAGTTTATCCTTAACCAAATGTTACGCGCCTGGCAACACCTTGATGCCAGACAACCGCAGCAGGCCAGCGAACTGCTTCATGCCGCGCTGCACTATCCGGAGAATTTAAGCGAAGGCCGTTTACCGGGGCAAACTGACAACGACATCTGGTTCTGGCAGGCGATATGTGCCAAAGCTCAGGGCGATGAAACTGAAGCGACGCGTTGTTTACGTCTGGCGGCGACCGGCGATCGTACCATTAACATCCACAGTTATTACAACGATCAGCCGGTTGATTATCTCTTCTGGCAAGGAATGGCGCTGCGACTGCTGGGCGAACAACAAACCGCACAGCAACTGTTTAGTGAAATGAAACAGTGGGCGCAAGAGATGGCGAAAACCAGTATCGAGGCGGATTTCTTTGCCGTCTCGCAACCTGACTTGTTGTCGTTGTATGGCGATTTACAACAGCAGCATAAAGAAAAATGCCTGATGGTGGCGATGCTGGCGGCCGCGGGACTAGGGGAGATTGCGCAATACGAATCTGCTCGCGCTGAATTGACTGCGATTAATCCGGCCTGGCCGAAAGCGGCATTATTCACCACTGTGATGCCTTTTATTTTTAACCGCGTTCACTAAACCCTATTAACTGTAATATTTGAGCGGCACGCGCTGCCGCTCACGCTCAAATAATTAAAATAAGCCGTTGTAAATAAAAAACCTACAGGAGGCACTATGCCTAAAAGAATGAGAACAACCCGTAATCTATTATTAATGGCTACGCTATTAGGTAGCGCACTATTTGCCAACGCTGCGGATAAAGAAATGACCATTGGCGCAATATACCTTGATACCCAGGGATATTACGCTGGAGTGCGTCAGGGCGTTCAGGATGCGGCAAAAGATTCTTCAGTACAGGTACAGTTAATTGAAACTAACGCCCAGGGCGATATTTCGAAAGAAAGTACTTTTGTAGATACCCTCGTGGCGCGTAATGTCGATGCCATTATTTTATCGGCAGTGTCTGAAAATGGCAGTAGCCGCACCGTTCGCCGCGCCAGTGAGGCGGGTATTCCGGTGATTTGCTACAACACCTGTATTAATCAAAAGGGTGTCGATAAATATGTCTCGGCATATCTGGTTGGTGACCCGCTGGAATTTGGTAAAAAACTGGGTAACGCTGCCGCCGATTATTTTATTGCCAACAAAATTGACCAGCCGAAAATTGCCGTCATCAATTGCGAAGCCTTTGAAGTTTGTGTGCAACGACGTAAAGGGTTTGAAGAAGTATTAAAAGCCCGCGTTCCCGGCGCGCAAATTGTCGCTAATCAGGAAGGGACTGTTTTAGATAAAGCGATTTCTGTCGGTGAAAAACTGATTATCTCCACGCCAGATCTCAACGCCATTATGGGTGAATCGGGCGGAGCGACACTCGGCGCGGTAAAAGCAGTACGCAATCAAAATCAGGCCGGAAAAATTGCCGTTTTCGGTTCGGACATGACCACTGAAATTGCTCAGGAGCTGGAAAACAACCAGGTGCTGAAAGCGGTAGTGGATATTTCCGGTAAGAAAATGGGCAATGCTGTTTTCGCGCAAACATTGAAGGTTATCAATAAACAAGCCGACGGTGAAAAAGTGATTCAGGTGCCAATCGATCTCTATACCAAAACTGAAGACGGTAAACAGTGGCTGGCAACGCACGTTGATGGTCTGCCCTAATAGCTGATTCGCAGAGGTCCCTATGTTCACGGCAACAGAGGCAGTCCCGGTAGCAAAAGTGGTGGCAGGAAATAAGCGTTACCCCGGCGTCGTTGCGCTGGATAACGTTAACTTCACGCTCAATAAAGGCGAAGTTCGCGCGCTGTTAGGCAAAAACGGTGCGGGAAAATCGACCCTCATTCGAATGCTTACCGGTAGCGAACGTCCGGATAGCGGTGATATCTGGATTGGCGAGACGCGACTGGAAGGCGACGAAGCTACGCTGACTCGCCGTGCCGCTGAACTGGGGGTACGCGCGGTTTATCAGGAATTAAGCCTGGTGGAAGGGCTGACGGTGGCAGAAAACCTCTGCCTTGGTCAATGGCCTCGCCGCAACGGCATGATTGACTACCCGCAAATGGTGCAGGATGCCCAACGTTGCTTACAGGCGCTGGGCGTTGACGTTAGCCCTGAACAACTTGTTTCAACGCTAAGCCCGGCGCAAAAGCAACTGGTGGAAATTGCGCGGGTGATGAAGGGCGAGCCGCGCGTGGTCATCCTTGATGAACCCACCAGCTCGCTTGCCAGTGCGGAAGTTGAACTGGTGATCAGTGCCGTGAAAAAAATGTCGGCACTGGGCGTGGCGGTGATTTACGTCAGCCACAGGATGGAGGAAATCCGCCGTATCGCTTCCTGTGCCACCGTCATGCGCGACGGGCAGGTGGCGGGCGATGTGATGCTCGAAAACACCTCAACTCGCCATATTGTGTCGTTGATGCTCGGACGCGATCACGTTGATATTGCACCGGTTGCAGCTCAGGAGATTGCGGACCAGACCGTACTGGAAGTTCGCGCGTTACGCCACAGACCAAAACTTACGGAGATCAGTTTTTCCCTGCGTCGTGGCGAAGTGCTCGGCATTGCTGGCCTGCTGGGGGCAGGGCGCAGTGAATTGCTGAAAGCGATAGTTGGGCTGGAAGCGTATGAACAGGGCGAAATTGTTATCAACGGCGAGAAAATCACGCGCCCCGATTACGGCGACATGCTGAAACGCGGCATTGGCTATACGCCAGAAAACCGCAAAGAAGCGGGGATCATTCCCTGGCTGGGCGTTGACGAAAATACAGTGCTGACCAATCGGCAAAAAATCAGCGCCAACGGCGTACTGCAATGGTCCACCATCCGCCGCCTGACCGAAGAGGTGATGCAGCGGATGACGGTTAAGGCTGCCAGTAGCGAAACACCCATCGGCACGCTTTCTGGCGGCAATCAGCAAAAAGTGGTGATCGGTCGTTGGGTCTATGCCGCCAGCCAGATTTTGTTGCTCGACGAGCCAACGCGCGGCGTCGATATCGAAGCCAAACAGCAGATTTACCGTATTGTCCGCGAGCTGGCTGCCGAAGGAAAAAGCGTGGTGTTTATCTCCAGTGAAGTGGAGGAGTTGCCGCTGGTGTGTGACCGCATCCTGTTGTTACAGCACGGTACGTTCTCGCAGGAGTTTCACTCTCCGGTCAATGTGGATGAGCTGATGTCCGCCATTCTGTCTGTGCACTGATGAATTTTACCGAGGAACCTGAAGATGTCTGCTTCGTCATTACCATTGCCGCAGGGCAAGAGCGTCTCGCTCAAACAATTTGTCAGTCGCCATATTAATGAGATCGGTTTGCTGGTGGTGATTGCCATTTTGTATCTGGTCTTCTCTCTGAACGCGCCTGGCTTTATCTCATTGAATAACCAAATGAACGTGCTGCGCGATGCCGCTACCATTGGGATCGCCGCCTGGGCGATGACGCTGATTATTATCTCCGGGGAAATTGATGTCAGCGTTGGACCAATGGTGGCTTTTGTCTCAGTGTGCCTGGCATTTTTGCTGCAATTTGAAGTTCCGCTGGCGATTGCTTGTCTGCTGGTGTTGCTGTTAGGCGCGCTGATGGGAACGCTGGCCGGGGTGCTGCGCGGTGTGTTTAACGTACCAAGTTTCGTTGCCACGTTGGGGCTGTGGAGCGCCCTGCGCGGAATGGGGCTGTTTATGACTAACGCCCTGCCAGTGCCGATTGACGAAAACGAGGTACTGGACTGGCTGGGTGGACAATTTCTCGGAGTGCCGGTATCCGCGCTGATCATGATGGTGTTGTTTGCGCTGTTTGTGTTCATCAGCCGCAAAACCGCCTTCGGGCGCTCGGTTTTTGCCGTTGGCGGTAATGCTACGGCGGCACAGTTGTGCGGCATCAACGTTCGTCGGGTGCGCATTCTTATCTTTACCCTTTCGGGATTATTAGCGGCGGTGACCGGCATTTTGTTGGCGGCGCGCCTCGGTTCTGGTAACGCAGGTGCCGCAAACGGTCTGGAGTTTGACGTCATCGCCGCGGTCGTGGTCGGCGGTACGGCACTTTCCGGCGGTCGCGGTTCCCTGTTCGGTACATTGCTTGGTGTGCTGGTGATTACGCTAATCGGTAACGGTCTGGTATTGCTCGGGATTAACTCTTTTTTCCAGCAGGTGGTACGCGGCGTCATCATCGTGGTGGCAGTGCTGGCGAATATCTTGCTGACCCAGCGAAGCAGTAAAGCGAAACGCTAAACCTTAACGCCCCTGGCGCGGGTGCGGCAGGGATGAAAATTAATCGTATTGTTAATGAGGGAATTATGAAAACGATGCTGGCAGCTTATTTACCAGGAAATTCGACCGTCGATCTGCGGGAAGTTGCGGTGCCGACGCCGGGGATTAACCAGGTGCTGATCAAAATGAAATCCTCCGGGATTTGCGGAAGCGATGTCCACTATATCTACCATCAACACCGCGCCACGGCGGCGGCGCCCGATAAACCGTTATACCAGGGCTTTATCAACGGTCATGAGCCGTGCGGGCAAATTGTGGCGATGGGGCAAGGCTGTCGCCATTTTAAAGAGGGTGATCGCGTGCTGGTGTATCACATTTCTGGCTGTGGTTTTTGCCCGAACTGCCGCCGCGGCTTTCCTATCTCTTGTACTGGCAAAGGAAAAGCGGCTTACGGCTGGCAGCGTGACGGCGGTCATGCCGAATATCTGTTGGCGGAAGAAAAAGATCTGATCCTCCTGCCGGATGCACTGAGTTACGAAGATGGTGCGTTTATCAGTTGCGGCGTTGGCACGGCCTATGAAGGGATTTTGCGCGGCGAAGTTTCCGGCAGCGATAACGTGCTGGTGGTCGGTCTGGGACCGGTCGGCATGATGGCGATGATGCTGGCGAAAGGTCGCGGTGCAAAACGGATCATCGGCGTTGATATGTTGCCGGAACGTCTGGCGATGGCGAAGCAGTTAGGGGTGATGGATCACGGTTATTTAGCGACGACCGAGGGCTTGCCGCAGATAATCGCTGAACTCACTCACGGCGGCGCGGATGTTGCGCTCGATTGTTCCGGTAATGCTGCGGGGCGCTTGCTGGCATTGCAATCCACCGCCGACTGGGGGCGCGTGGTTTACATTGGTGAAACCGGAAAAGTGGAGTTCGAAGTCAGCGCCGATCTGATGCACCATCAACGGCGGATTATTGGCTCCTGGGTAACCAGTCTGTTCCATATGGAAAAATGCGCTCACGATCTGACCGACTGGAAACTATGGCCACGTAACGCCATTACCCACCGCTTCTCTCTGGAACAGGCGGGAGATGCCTACGCACTGATGGCGAGCGGCAAGTGCGGGAAAGTTGTGATTAACTTCCCGGATTAAGGAGTTAGCGGATGACCATCTATACCTTATCTCACGGGCCGCTAAAGCTGGACGTTTCTGACCAGGGCGGCGTAATCGAAGGCTTCTGGCGCGATACGACGCCGCTGCTACGTCCCGGTAAAAAAAGCGGTGTGGCAACCGATGCCTCTTGTTTTCCGCTGGTGCCATTTGCAAACCGGGTGAGTGGTAACCGTTTTGTCTGGCAGGAGCGAGAGTATCAACTGCAACCGAATGTTGAGTGGGATGCGCACTATCTACACGGCGATGGCTGGTTGGGGCAGTGGCAATGTGTCTCGCGCAGCGATGATAGTTTGCGTCTGGCGTATGAACATCACTGTGGCGTTTATCATTATCGTGTAAGCCAGGCATTTCATTTAACGGCGGATTCACTGACGGTCACGCTCTCTGTCACCAATGAAGGCACTGAGACGCTGCCATTTGGTACTGGCTGGCATCCTTATTTTCCGTTGTCGTCGAAAACGCGGATTCAGGCACAGGCGAATGGTTACTGGCTGGAGCGGGAGCAGTGGTTGGCGGGCGAGTTTTGCGAGCAGTTACCGCCAGAACTGGATTTCAACCAGCTCGCGCCGTTGCCGCGCCAGTGGGTGAACAATGGTTTTGCCGGATGGAATGGTCAGGCCCGCATCGAGCAGCCGCAGGAGGGTTACGCCGTCATCATGGAAACGACGCTGCCTGCGCCGTGCTATTTCATCTTTGTCTCCGATCCCGCGTTTGATAAAGGGTATGCGTTTGATTTCTTCTGTCTGGAGCCGATGAGTCATGCGCCAGATGACCATCATCGCCCGGAAGGTGGTGACCTCATTGCGCTTGCGCCGGGGGAATCAACAACCTCAGAGATGTCGTTACGGGTAGAGTGGCTGTAATTTATAAAATGCCGGATGCACAGGCCTACAGGGTAATTTCGATTTTGTAGCACTCGGCGCACCATGCCTGATGCGACGCTTGCCGCGTCTTATCAGGCCTGCAATTGGTGTTGGAGCGGTCGGCCGGATAAGGCGTTCACGCCGCATCCGGCATCTTTCCTAACGCCGATCGAGAGAAATTGCCCCCGGCCCGGTAATTGCCAGCAGCAGGAATGCGCCAGCAATGCTGATATTCTTCCAGAAATTAATCATATTTGGCCCAATCGCATCGCCAGTCATATCCCAGTAATGATGACCAATCACCGCAGTTCCCAGCGTGTAGAAAATAAACAGCACCGCCAGCGGACGGGTGAAAAAGCCAAGTATGATTAATATCGCGGCGGGTACTTCCATAATCACCGCAATAACTGCCGCCAGCATCGGCATCGGTGCGCCCAGCGAGGCCATATACTGTACCGTCCCGTCAAAGCCGATCATTTTGGGAAAACCAAAAATAATGAAGATTAAGATGACGGCGATACGGGCAATTAATAACAAAACGGGGCGGGCAGCACCAAAATCAAAATAACGTAGTGAGTTCATAACCAATCCCTTTGCAAGATAATGTGATTTAAACGTAATACACACTCTTGCACCTCGCCACGCCCCAGCGGATGAGAAATTTGGTAATTATCCAGGTCAATATCCAGCACATTTTCTTTAGGTGATATTTTGTTAGCGGTATTAACGATATTTTTTCCAGCTCTGTGTACTGGAAGCAGACTCGAATTTTCTTATTTTTCAACTTGCACCAACATTCGATTAACTCCAGACTAACGCCTCCTGACGGGAGGGACTCATGGTTTTGCAATCCACGCGCTGGTTGGCGCTCGGTTATTTCACATACTTTTTTAGCTACGGTATTTTTCTACCTTTCTGGAGCGTCTGGCTTAAGGGGATTGGCTTAACGCCAGAAACCATCGGCCTGTTGTTGGGGGCCGGACTGGTTGCCCGTTTTCTCGGTAGTTTGATAATTGCGCCTCGCGTCAGCGATCCTTCTCGCCTGATTTCTGCGCTGCGTGTGCTGGCGTTGCTGACGCTACTCTTTGCCATCGCCTTCTGGGCGGGTGCGCATGTGGCGTGGTTGATGGTGGTGATGGTTGGTTTTAACCTCTTTTTCTCACCGCTGGTACCGTTGACCGATGCGCTGGCGAATACCTGGCAAAAGCAGTTCCCGCTTGATTATGGCAAAGTGCGACTTTGGGGCTCGGTGGCGTTTGTCATTGGCTCGGCGCTAACGGGGAAACTGGTCAGCGTATTCGATTATCGGGTTATTCTGGCATTGCTGACGTTGGGCGTGGCATCCATGCTGCTCGGCTTTCTTATCCGTCCGACGATTCAGCCACAAGGGGCCAGCCGTCAACAGGAGAGCACGGGGTGGCCAGCGTGGTTGGCGCTGGTCCGCCAGAACTGGCGTTTTCTGGCCTGCGTTTGTTTATTGCAGGGGGCGCATGCGGCCTATTACGGTTTTAGCGCCATTTACTGGCAGGCAGCTGGCTACTCGGCCTCGGCGGTGGGCTATTTGTGGTCGCTGGGCGTGGTGGCGGAAGTCATTATCTTTGCGCTGAGTAATAAGCTTTTCCGCCGTTGTAGCGCCCGTGATATGTTGCTGATCTCGGCGGTATGCGGGGTAGTACGTTGGGGCATTATGGGGGCAACCACTGAGTTGCCGTGGTTGATTATGGTGCAAGTTCTGCATTGCGGCACCTTTACCGTGTGCCATCTGGCCGCTATGCGCTACATTGCCGCTCGTCAGGGAAGTGAGGTTATCCGCTTGCAGGCAGTTTATTCTGCCGTCGCGATGGGCGGCAGTATCGCCATCATGACCGTCTTCGCCGGTTTTCTGTATCAATATCTGGGGCATGGCGTGTTCTGGGTGATGGCATTGGTGGCGTTTCCGGCAATGTTTTTGCGCCCGAAAGTCGTTCCCTCATGCTGATTCAAGTATTTTGCGGATCTGTTCCTGTTGATGTGCCGTCAGGGTCAGATCCGTATAAATCAGCGGTGGTGAAAAAAGCGGTAGCGGCATGGTATAAGGCGCAATAATAAGTGCGGCATTGCGCGGCGCGCCAATCTGCAAAAATGTCTTCACAGACATGTGTTTAATATTGAGCGGCAGTATCGTTAGCTCACGCAATTGCAGCTCAATATTCGCTTCTCGTTCGCTGTCATTGCCCGTCAGCAAAATAATCTGCTTTTCGTGAATTTCATTTGCCTGCATCAGCCATGCACCGAAAATTACTGCCACCAGACAACTTTCTTCATCGGAAAGACTGACATTGTACTCATTTTCAAACCCGACCAGCGCTTCGCGGGTGGTGTGCACGAGCCGTGGATAAAGTCGACGAAACTCTTCCGGTAAAGTGTTATCAATGCCGATAGAAAACAAACAGCGGTTTAACGCCTGGGCCAGGTGAGTATAAAGCTGATAGCACAACCCCTGTTCATCATAGAAACGGACGTTACTCAACTGCCGAAAATGCTGTACCAGACGGTTAATTGACTGGCGCAGCTGTTTGCCACGCTGATGGGTGTCTCGCAGTGGATCGGGAACCCGCAACATGGAAAAAAGTAATGCCATAAATAGCGGTTCAGCTGGGGGAACAGGTTGACGCGCCCGCCGTTGCCAGTGGCGGCCAATTTCCTGTGCAACCTGAAATTCAATGCAAGATTCCAACCAGTGGCGTTGCAGCGGGTTAAATAAGGGCGAGATTCCGGCATGGTGTTGCAATAAGCAATATTGCAGATACAAACACAGGAAATGAACATCACGCGCGTCAAAGCGTTTTTGCAGCCTTCGCGAGCAGAGATTAACTAACGCCAGTAGATTGGTGTCGTCATAAAAATTACGAGCAATCCCCCGACGCTTTAGCTCCCCCTTTAACGCGGGCGTAAAATGGCTGCTGATAAATGACGGACAAAGGCGAAAAGCGCGTCGTAGCCAATGAAATAAACATAAGCGTTGATTAAGTATTGTACCTTCAATCCGGTAGCTCCCGTCATATCCAGTTGTAATGGTGAGTTGATGATAGCGCTGGATCTCCCGTCCTGTTTCGCTGATATCGCGACCCACCATTTCATCATCCACACCATTAATCTCGCTGAAAGTTGCCGTGGTGGCGCTCAACCCCGGCTGGAACAGCGTCAGCAATACCTGGCAACGGCGCTGGGGAGCTGAAAGTACAGATGGTGGGGCAAGTGTAGGTATCATCTGTAGATCTCCCATAAGCATAATTTATAAGAATAGCTAAAGTTTGCTTAGGGATACGGTGAATGGAATGCTATTAATCAGAAATGATGACAAACATCACAGAATTTTTATCGATATAAACACTTTCTGGCAGTTTAATGCCATCCCTTAAGGTGATTTCTTGCTGTTTTATCTGGTTTCGACCATAAGGTTAATTCTGTGGATTCAATGCGCTAAGGATAAAGTCCACCATTTGCTCGCGATAAACGTCTCCGTGACGATCGGAAAAGGCATCAAGATGTTCGCCATCGGGGATCAAAATCAGGCGTTTTGGCTCTTTCGCCAGGGCAAATAATTTCTCGCTATGCTGCCATGGAATAACATGATCAGCTTTGCCGTGAATCAGTAAAAGCGGGATCGGGCTGACGCTGGCGATGTAATTTTCGCCGCTGTAACTCTCATCAAGTAAGTAGCCACTGCCGGGGATCATCTGGTTAGCGATGGTCGAATAAGAGGCAAATGTGGAGTCGAGGATCACCGCACGTATGCCCTCGCGATCTCCTAACCCAATAACGTCAAGAATATTCGCCCCGCCAATACTCTGCCCGAACAGCACCAGCCGCTTGGGGTTTACATCGCTACGATGGCGCACCACGTTGATGGCACTTTGCGTATCGTCCAGTAATCCGGCTTGTGATGGAGTGCCTTTAGATTTACCAAACCCGCGATAATCAAACATAAAAACATTGAAATTATGTTCTGGTAACCAACTGACCAGCGGCCAGTGGGCGGACATATTCCCGGCATTGCCATGAGCATGAATTACGGTAGCAATAGCGTTTTCGGCGGGACCAGTGGAAGAGGGGATAAACCAGCCTTGTAGCCGTGTGCCATCTTTAGCAGTAAATTCAACAGATTCAGCAGACCATGGATCAGGACCGTAAATTTTGTCGTCGGGATAATAAAAGAAGTTGATGGCGATGCGCGGCACTAAATAAACGCAGAAAGCAGAAATAAAAAGAATAAACAGAATCTTGAGAACGCGTTTGTTCGCTGGCAGAACCATGACCTTTCCTTACGACTTGCTTTGTAATCCATTAATCGGGAAAGGATGGTGGGAGAGTGGCGCAGGAAAGTAAAGCGGTGCGAAAGTATTTCGGAATAGCGCCTGAAAGGCAAGGGCGGGTGAGGAACGTCACCCGCCAGAGAAATTAACGCTTCAGTGCGTCGCTTAACTCGTCACGCATGTTCGCCAGCATGGCTTTAACAACGCGCGGGTTACCGGCAACGATGTTACCGGTCAGCATGTAGTTATGGCCACCGATGAAGTCGCTGACGATACCGCCCGCTTCACGAACCAGCAGCTCGCCTGCCGCGAAGTCCCACGGACGCAGACCGATTTCAAAGAAACCGTCAACGCGACCCGCAGCGACGTAAGCCAGATCCAGCGCCGCGGAACCGGTACGACGGAAGTCTGCACATTCGTTGAACAGTTTGCCAACGATGTTGATGTAGGTGGTGGCGTACTGTTTTGCTTTGAACGGGAAGCCGGTCGCCAGAATAGTACCGTCGAGATCGCGAGCGGTGCTGCCGCGCAGACGGTAGCCGTTCAGCTGTGCGCCCTGACCACGAGTCGCGGTGAACAGTTCGTTACGCATAGGATCGTAAACCACAGCAACTTCGGTGCGGCCTTTGATACGAACAGCGATAGATACCGCGAAGTGCGGCAGACGTTTGATAAAGTTGGTAGTGCCATCCAGTGGATCGATAACCCATTGAACATCCTGATCAGTACCTTCAAGTTCACCACTTTCTTCGGTGATGATGGTGTGCTGTGGGTAAGATTTACGAATCGTGTCGATAATCACCGCTTCGGCAGCTTTATCTACGTTGGTCACGAAATCGTTACTGCCTTTCTGGCTCGCCTCTACAGCGTCCGGGGTTTCATAGTTTTTGGCAATTAAATTACCCGCCTTGCGCGCTGCGCGCACGGCGATGTTCAGCATCGGATGCATCGGTTTCTCTCACTGGATGTTAAAGAACGGGAAAACGGCGCAGAGTATAGCAGCGAGATCGGCATCTGTCTTCGTTTTATGTTAAGATGCGCGAATAATCTTTAGACGAAGAAAGACAATGCTGCAAAATATTCGAATTGTGCTGGTGGAGACGTCACACACCGGCAATATGGGTTCTGTTGCCCGTGCCATGAAAACAATGGGATTAACTAATCTGTGGCTGGTTAATCCACTGGTGAAACCCGACTCCCAGGCGATTGCCCTGGCGGCAGGCGCCAGCGATGTGATTGGTAATGCTCACATCGTCGATACGCTCGACGAAGCGTTAGCCGGTTGTAGCCTGGTGGTTGGCACCAGTGCACGTTCGCGCACGTTGCCGTGGCCGATGCTCGACCCGCGCGAATGCGGTCTGAAAAGCGTCGCTGAAGCGGCAAATACCCCGGTGGCGCTGGTTTTTGGTCGCGAACGTGTCGGCCTGACCAATGAAGAGTTGCAGAAGTGCCATTATCATGTCGCGATTGCCGCTAACCCGGAATACAGCTCGCTGAACCTGGCGATGGCGGTTCAGGTTATTGCCTATGAAGTGCGTATGGCCTGGCTGGCAACTCAGGAAAACGGCGAGCAGGTTGAGCATGAAGAGACGCCGTATCCGTTGGTCGATGATCTGGAGCGTTTTTATGGTCATCTCGAACAAACGTTGCTGGCAACCGGTTTTATCCGTGAAAACCATCCGGGGCAGGTGATGAATAAACTGCGTCGTCTGTTTACCCGTGCGCGCCCGGAAAGCCAGGAATTGAATATCCTGCGCGGGATTCTGGCTTCTATTGAACAGCAGAATAAAGGTAATAAGGCCGAATAACAGTGATTGCCTGATGCGACGCTTAACGCGTCTTATCAGGCCTGGAAGTGCACGCAATCCCAGGTCGGATAAGGCGTTCACGCCGCATCCGACAACAGGTACAAACGCCACGATAAAAAATGGCACTGAAGGTTAAATACCTGACTAAATCAGTCAAGTAAATAGTTGACCAAATTACTCGGGAATGTCAGACTTGACCCTGCTATGCAATACCCCCACTTTTACAATAAAAACCCCGGGCAGGGGCGAGTTTGAGGTGAAGTAAGACATGAGACTGACATCTAAAGGGCGCTATGCCGTGACCGCAATGCTTGACGTTGCGCTCAACTCCGAAGCAGGCCCGGTACCGTTGGCTGATATTTCCGAACGACAGGGAATTTCCCTTTCTTATCTGGAACAACTTTTTTCCCGTCTGCGTAAAAATGGTCTGGTTTCCAGCGTACGCGGACCAGGCGGTGGTTATCTGTTAGGCAAAGATGCCAGCAGCATCGCCGTTGGTGAAGTGATTAGCGCCGTTGACGAATCTGTAGATGCCACCCGTTGTCAGGGTAAAGGCGGTTGCCAGGGTGGGGATAAATGCCTGACCCACGCGTTGTGGCGTGATTTGAGCGACCGTCTCACCGGTTTTCTCAACAACATTACTTTAGGCGAACTGGTTAATAACCAGGAAGTGTTGGATGTGTCTGGTCGTCAGCATACTCACGACGCGCCACGCACCCGCACACAAGACGCGATCGACGTTAAGTTACGCGCTTAATTTAACCGTCCTGTTTCGTGTTGCATCTGCGTTGACTGCACATACTCACTCCGGTCACTTACTTATGTAAGCTCCCGGAGATTCGTAAGTTTGTCAACTTGCTGAAACCCGAAACAGTTAGGTTAAAGATAACAAGATATTAGAATCAGGCCGGGGCGTATCGCGCTCCGTAAACACGGTCGTACATCCAGCCGGTAGCCTGATTCCTTGCATTGAGTGATGTACGGAGTTTATAGAGCAATGAAATTACCGATTTATCTCGACTACTCCGCAACCACGCCGGTGGACCCGCGTGTTGCCGAGAAAATGATGCAGTTTATGACGATGGACGGAACCTTTGGTAACCCTGCCTCCCGTTCTCACCGTTTCGGCTGGCAGGCTGAAGAAGCGGTAGATATCGCCCGTAATCAGATTGCCGATCTGGTCGGCGCTGACCCGCGTGAAATCGTCTTTACCTCTGGTGCAACCGAATCTGACAACCTGGCGATCAAAGGTGCAGCCAACTTTTATCAGAAAAAAGGCAAGCACATCATCACCAGCAAAACCGAACACAAAGCGGTACTGGATACCTGCCGTCAGCTGGAGCGCGAAGGATTCGAAGTCACCTACCTGGCACCGCAGCGTAACGGCATTATCGACCTGAAAGAACTTGAAGCAGCGATGCGTGACGACACCATCCTCGTTTCTATCATGCACGTGAATAACGAAATCGGCGTGGTGCAGGATATCGCGGCTATCGGCGAAATGTGCCGTGCCCGTGGCATTATCTATCACGTTGATGCAACCCAGAGCGTGGGCAAACTGCCTATCGATCTGAGCCAGTTGAAAGTTGACCTGATGTCTTTCTCCGGCCACAAAATTTATGGCCCGAAAGGTATCGGTGCGCTGTATGTGCGTCGTAAACCGCGCGTACGTATCGAAGCACAAATGCACGGCGGCGGTCACGAGCGCGGTATGCGTTCCGGCACTCTGCCTGTTCACCAGATCGTCGGTATGGGCGAAGCCTATCGTATCGCAAAAGAAGAGATGGCGACCGAGATGGAACGTCTGCGCGGCCTGCGTAACCGTCTGTGGAACGGCATCAAAGATATCGAAGAAGTTTACCTGAACGGTGACCTGGAACACGGTGCGCCGAACATTCTCAACGTCAGCTTCAACTACGTTGAAGGTGAGTCGCTGATTATGGCGCTGAAAGACCTCGCTGTTTCTTCAGGTTCCGCCTGTACGTCAGCAAGCCTCGAACCGTCCTACGTGCTGCGCGCGCTGGGGCTGAACGACGAGCTGGCACATAGCTCTATCCGTTTCTCTTTAGGTCGTTTTACTACTGAAGAAGAGATCGACTACACCATCGAGTTAGTTCGTAAATCTATCGGTCGTCTGCGTGACCTTTCTCCGCTGTGGGAAATGTACAAGCAGGGCGTGGATCTGAACAGCATCGAATGGGCTCATCATTAATCGGTATCGGAATCAGGAGAATTTATAATGGCTTACAGCGAAAAAGTTATCGACCATTACGAGAATCCGCGTAACGTGGGTTCCTTTGACAACAACGACGAGAACGTCGGCAGCGGCATGGTGGGTGCACCGGCCTGTGGCGACGTGATGAAGTTGCAGATTAAAGTCAACGATGAAGGTATCATTGAAGACGCGCGTTTTAAAACTTACGGCTGCGGTTCCGCTATCGCTTCCAGCTCTCTGGTCACCGAATGGGTGAAAGGGAAGTCTCTCGACGAAGCACAGGCGATCAAAAACACCGATATTGCTGAAGAGCTTGAACTGCCGCCAGTGAAAATTCACTGTTCTATTCTGGCAGAAGACGCGATCAAAGCCGCCATTGCGGACTATAAAAGCAAACGTGAAGCAAAATAAGAGTTGAGGTTTGGTTATGTCGATTACACTGAGCGACAGTGCAGCAGCGCGAGTAAATACCTTTCTGGCTAACCGCGGCAAAGGGTTTGGCCTGCGTCTGGGCGTGAGAACCTCCGGATGTTCAGGTATGGCTTATGTACTGGAATTTGTTGACGAACCGACGCCGGAAGACATCGTGTTTGAAGACAAAGGCGTGAAAGTCGTGGTCGATGGCAAAAGCCTGCAATTTCTGGACGGTACGCAGCTGGACTTCGTAAAAGAAGGTCTGAACGAAGGGTTTAAATTCACCAACCCGAACGTTAAAGATGAGTGTGGTTGCGGCGAAAGCTTCCACGTTTGATGCGCATACCGATAACCCCACCGTGGTCGCCTGCGCGTGGGGTTTGTTTTACCTGATTCGCCGTTATCGCGGCGGATCGCAGCCCTGAGAATGTTATGGATTACTTCACCCTCTTTGGCTTGCCTGCCCGTTATCAACTCGATACTCAGGCGCTGAGCCTGCGTTTTCAGGATCTACAACGTCAGTATCATCCTGATAAATTCGCCAGCGGAAGCCAGGCGGAACAACTCGCCGCCGTACAGCAATCTGCAACCATTAACCAGGCCTGGCAAACGCTGCGTCATCCGTTAATGCGTGCGGAATATTTGCTTTCTTTGCACGGTTTTGATCTCGCCAGCGAGCAGCATACTGTGCGTGACACCGCGTTCCTGATGGAACAGCTGGAGCTGCGCGAAGAACTGGACGAGATCGAACAGGCAAAAGATGAAGCGCGGCTGGAAAGCTTTATCAAACGTGTGAAAAAGATGTTTGATACCCGCCATCAGTTGATGGTTGAACAGTTAGACAACGAGACGTGGGACGCGGCGGCGGATACCGTGCGTAAGCTGCGTTTTCTCGATAAACTGCGAAGCAGTGCCGAACAACTCGAAGAAAAACTGCTCGATTTTTAATTTCTGGAAGCTAAACATGGCCTTATTACAAATTAGTGAACCTGGTTTGAGTGCTGCGCCGCATCAGCGTCGTCTGGCGGCTGGTATTGACCTGGGCACAACCAACTCGCTGGTGGCAACAGTGCGCAGCGGTCAGGCCGAAACGTTAGCCGACCATGAAGGCCGTCACCTGCTGCCGTCTGTTGTTCACTATCAACAGCAAGGGCATTCGGTGGGTTATGACGCGCGTACTAACGCTGCGCTTGACACCGCCAACACCATTAGTTCTGTTAAACGCCTGATGGGGCGCTCGCTGGCTGATATCCAGCAACGCTATCCACATCTGCCTTATCAATTCCAGGCCAGTGAAAACGGCCTGCCGATGATTGAAACGGCGGCGGGACTGCTGAACCCGGTGCGCGTTTCTGCGGACATCCTCAAAGCACTGGCCGCGCGGGCGACTGAAGCCCTGGCGGGCGAGCTGGATGGTGTAGTTATCACCGTTCCGGCGTACTTTGACGATGCCCAGCGTCAGGGCACCAAAGATGCCGCGCGTCTGGCGGGCCTTCACGTCTTGCGCTTACTTAACGAACCGACCGCCGCGGCTATCGCTTACGGGCTGGATTCCGGTCAGGAAGGCGTGATCGCCGTTTATGACCTCGGCGGCGGGACGTTTGATATTTCCATTCTGCGCTTAAGTCGTGGCGTGTTCGAAGTGCTGGCGACCGGCGGTGATTCCGCGCTCGGCGGCGATGATTTCGACCATCTGCTGGCGGATTACATTCGTGAGCAGGCGGGTATTCCTGATCGTAGCGATAACCGCGTTCAGCGTGAACTGCTGGATGCTGCCATTGCGGCCAAAATCGCGCTGAGCGATGCGGACTCTGTGACCGTTAATGTTGCGGGCTGGCAGGGCGAAATCAGCCGTGAACAATTCAACGAACTGATCGCGCCACTGGTTAAACGGACGTTACTGGCCTGTCGTCGCGCGCTGAAAGACGCGGGCGTTGAGGCTGATGAAGTTCTGGAAGTGGTGATGGTTGGCGGTTCTACCCGCGTGCCGCTGGTGCGTGAACGGGTAGGTGAATTTTTCGGTCGTCCGCCGCTGACTTCCATCGATCCGGATAAAGTCGTCGCCATTGGTGCAGCAATTCAGGCGGATATTCTGGTGGGTAACAAGCCGGACAGCGAAATGCTGTTGCTTGATGTGCTCCCGTTGTCGCTGGGCCTCGAAACGATGGGCGGCCTGGTGGAGAAAGTGATCCCGCGTAATACCACGATTCCGGTGGCCCGCGCCCAGGATTTCACCACCTTTAAAGATGGTCAGACGGCAATGTCTATCCATGTAATGCAGGGTGAGCGTGAACTGGTGCAGGACTGCCGCTCGCTGGCGCGTTTTGCGCTGCGTGGTATTCCGGCGTTACCGGCTGGCGGCGCGCATATTCGCGTAACGTTCCAGGTCGATGCCGACGGTCTTTTGAGCGTGACGGCGATGGAGAAATCCACCGGCGTTGAGGCGTCTATTCAGGTCAAACCTTCTTATGGTCTGACTGACAGCGAAATTGCTTCGATGATCAAAGACTCAATGAGCTATGCCGAGCAGGACGTAAAAGCCCGTATGCTGGCTGAACAAAAAGTAGAAGCGGCGCGCGTGCTGGAAAGTCTGCACGGCGCGCTGGCTGCTGATGCCGCGCTGTTAAGCGCCGCAGAGCGTCAGGTCATTGATGCTGCCGCCGCTCACCTGAGTGAAGTGGCGCAGGGCGATGACGTTGACGCCATCGAACAAGCGATTAAAAACGTAGACAAACAAACCCAGGATTTCGCCGCTCGCCGCATGGACCAGTCGGTTCGTCGTGCGCTGAAAGGCCATTCCGTGGACGAGGTTTAATATGCCAAAGATTGTTATTTTGCCTCATCAGGATCTCTGCCCTGATGGCGCTGTTCTGGAAGCGAATAGCGGTGAAACCATTCTCGACGTTGCGCTGCGTAACGGTATCGAGATTGAACACGCCTGTGAAAAATCCTGTGCTTGCACCACCTGCCACTGCATCGTTCGTGAAGGTTTTGACTCGCTGCCGGAAAGCTCAGAGCAGGAAGACGACATGCTGGACAAAGCCTGGGGGCTGGAGCCGGAAAGCCGTTTAAGCTGCCAGGCGCGCGTCACCGACGAAGATTTAGTAGTCGAAATCCCGCGTTACACTATCAACCATGCGCGTGAGCATTAACAGAGGTTAGTATGGGACTTAAGTGGACCGATAGCCGCGAAATTGGCGAAGCACTGTACGATGCGTATCCCGATCTTGATCCGAAAACGGTTCGATTCACCGATATGCATCAGTGGATTTGCGATCTGGAAGATTTCGACGATGATCCGCAGGCATCCAACGAGAAAATCCTCGAAGCGATTTTGTTAGTCTGGCTGGACGAAGCCGAATGAATAAACGGGCTGCCTGGGGGTAGCCCGTTTTGCTGTTAAACGAATAAGGATAACTAAAATGACAGAAGCGATGAAGATTACCCTCTCTCCCCAACCTGCCGACGCGCGCTGGGGAGAAAAAGCGACTTACAGCATTAATAATGATGGCATTACCCTGCATTTGAACGAGGCGGACGATCTGGGTCTGATCCAACGTGCGGCGCGCAAGATTGACGGTCTGGGCATCAAACATGTTCAGTTAAGCGGTGAAGGTTGGGATGCGGATCGCTGCTGGGCATTCTGGCAAGGTTACAAAGCCCCGAAAGGGACGCGTAAAGTGGAGTGGCCGGATCTGGACGATGCCCAGCGTCAGGAACTGGATAACCGCCTGATGATCATCGACTGGGTGCGTGACACCATCAACGCACCGGCAGAAGAACTGGGGCCATCGCAACTGGCACAGCGTGCTGTTGATCTGATCAGCAACGTCGCAGGCGATCGTGTGACTTACCGGATCACCAAAGGCGAAGATTTGCGTGAGCAAGGTTATATGGGGCTGCACACCGTCGGACGCGGTTCAGAACGTTCTCCGGTATTGCTGGCGCTGGATTACAACCCAACTGGCGATAAAGAAGCGCCGGTGTACGCATGCCTGGTTGGTAAAGGCATCACCTTTGATTCCGGCGGCTACAGCATCAAACAGACCGCGTTTATGGACTCAATGAAGTCGGACATGGGCGGCGCGGCAACGGTTACCGGGGCGCTGGCATTTGCCATTACGCGCGGACTGAACAAGCGCGTGAAGCTGTTCCTCTGCTGTGCGGATAACCTGATCAGCGGCAACGCGTTCAAACTGGGCGATATCATCACCTATCGCAACGGTAAAAAAGTCGAAGTGATGAACACTGATGCCGAAGGGCGTCTGGTGCTGGCCGATGGCCTGATTGATGCCAGTGCGCAGAAACCGGAACTGATCATTGATGCGGCGACTCTCACCGGGGCGGCGAAAACCGCGCTGGGTAATGATTATCACGCGCTGTTCAGTTTTGACGATGCGCTTGCCGGTCGCTTGCTGGCGAGTGCCGCGCAGGAGAACGAACCGTTCTGGCGTCTACCGTTGGCGGAGTTCCATCGCAACCAGCTGCCGTCTAACTTTGCCGAACTGAACAACACGGGCAGTGCTGCTTATCCGGCAGGTGCAAGTACGGCGGCGGGCTTCCTGTCGCACTTTGTTGAGAACTATCAGCAAGGCTGGCTGCATATTGACTGTTCGGCGACTTACCGTAAAGCGCCGGTTGAACAGTGGTCTGCGGGGGCGACCGGGCTGGGTGTGCGCACGATTGCCAATCTGTTAACGGCGTAAACGTCTTATTTGGCCTACAAAATTGCGAAAATTCAATAGATTGCGACTCCCTTGTAGGCCTGATAAGCGTAGCGCATCAGGCATTTTCGCTCCGAACGTTGAATGAATTGTGGTTCTTATGTCCGAAACAAAAAACGAACTTGAAGACCTGCTGGAAAAAGCAGCAACCGAACCGGCTCACCGCCCGGCCTTTTTCCGTACTCTACTGGAATCCACCGTCTGGGTGCCTGGTACGGCGGCGCAGGGCGAGGCTGTAGTTGAAGATAGCGCGCTCGATTTACAGCACTGGGAAAAAGATGACGGCACCAGCGTCATTCCTTTTTTCACCTCGTTAGAAGCACTTCAACAGGCGGTTGAAGACGAACAGGCATTTGTCGTAATGCCCGTTCGCACATTGTTTGAGATGACCCTTGGCGAAACGCTCTTCCTTAACGCCAAACTGCCAACCGGTAAAGAATTTATGCCGCGTGAAATCAGTTTGCTGATTGGTGAAGAAGGGAATCCGCTGAGCAGTCAGGAAGTACTGGAAGGCGGTGAATCGCTGATATTATCGGAAGTCGCAGAGCCGCCAGCACAAATGATTGATTCACTCACCACCTTATTTAAAACCATTAAGCCAGTGAAGCGTGCTTTTATTTGTTCAATTAAAGAGAGCAAAGAGGCACAGCCTAATTTACTTATTGGCATTGAAGCCGATGGCGATATCGAAGAAATTATTCAGGCAGCGGGAAGTGTAGCGACCGATACATTACCTGGCGATGAACCAATCGATATTTGTCAGGTGAAAAAAGGGGAAAAAGGAATTAGCCATTTTATTACCGAACATATTGCGCCATTCTATGAACGTCGCTGGGGTGGTTTTTTGCGTGACTTTAAACAGAATCGGATAATCTAAAATATGCCGCCCCAAAGGGCGGCATTCGGGCTTACCTGCTGTTCTGAAGGTTGT
This sequence comes from Escherichia sp. E2562, assembly GCF_005781075.1. Classification (NCBI taxonomy): domain Bacteria; kingdom Pseudomonadati; phylum Pseudomonadota; class Gammaproteobacteria; order Enterobacterales; family Enterobacteriaceae; genus Escherichia; species Escherichia sp. E2562. The sequence continues at coordinate 66,643 of NZ_VATM01000005.1, forward strand.
TAACCACCAGTAAATTGTTACCGGAGAGATTCCGGTTATTATTTACTTCGGAAAACAGCGCACCAGAAACAATAAGTACGATACAAAAGCACCGTATCTTCATTGTGCGGTCCATGCGAAGACCGCATCACGACAGCACCACTGGCGATATTGCCGCGATAGCAAGCACTGTGGGGTGCCTGTATTTACGGTCATGGAACATCCTTTCCTAAAGCCAGCGCCCGTTTGCGAGACGGCGAAAAGGGCCGTTAAGAATAATACTCTCATGTTTGAATAATTACTCTGTTTATTATCTTGACATAACCAAGCATAAAAGAGAGTATTTCAACACTGTGGGGTGCCTGCGTTGCTCCGGCAACACAAGTCAACCTGCTGGAAAGGCCGCGAACCAGACCAGCAATAAAAAACCGCCAAATTCGGCGGTTTTTTATTGCCTGTAAAAAGCTTATTTCATTGGCTCAACCGGTAAATCTGCCCGTGCGCCCCATTCACTCCACGCCCCGTCGTACAGTTTCACATTTGGAACATCCAGCGTTGCGAGTGCCAACAAAACCACGGCTGCCGTTACACCAGAGCCGCAGCTGACAATAATTGGTTTGTCATAGCTGACGCCGCGACCAAAAAATATCGCATCCAGTTCATCGGTCGTTTTCAGTTCGCCTTCGCGCACCAGTTCTGTCCACGGAACATTCAGCGCGCCGGGAATATGTCCGCGACGTAAACCTGCGCGAGGTTCATCAACTTCCGCGTTAAAACGCGCAGCCGGGCGGGCATCGATAATTTGTGCCGTTTTTTCATGACTTGCCAATAACACATCGGTCACTTTCACCACGGCTTCCGGGGTAAACGCGACGTTAAACTCTCCTTCTGGCAGTTCCACTGCACCTTCTTCTAACAGCAGATCATCACGTTGCCAGCCCGCTAAGCCACCGCCAAGGATTGACACTTTCTCCACACCAAAAGTGCGCAGCATCCACCACGCGCGCGGCGCAGAAAATAGGTTTCCTTCATCATAGACAATCAGATGCTTGTCATGATTAACGCCCAGTTCACGCATCGCGACGGCGAACGTTTCCGGGCGAGGCAGCATGTGCGGAAGGGGGGATGTATGATCAGAAAGAGCTTCGATATCGAAAAAAACTGCACCGGGGATATGACCGTTCAGATACTCCTGAGCAACGTTACGCTTTTCCTGCCCGGGCGGCGCCATACGAGCATCAATAATCTGAATTTCCGGGTCATCAATATGTTCGGCGAGCCAGTCGGCTCCTACAAACCATGTCGTGGACATAGGCATCTCCATTTTTGCCGGGGTTAAGTTAAATTGTCGGATGTTTGCCGAAAAGCGACAAGCAAAAGAGGCTGATTTGGCTGCCTGAGCCACACTTCTCACTAAAATTCGGATTTTGTAGATGTGATAGTGAATTACATAACATCATTTCTCACGCATAATAATCATTCGACGTTGCTAACGGGCCATTGTGGCAGGGATGAGAGATGAAAAAGTTACGCTTAGCCGCCTGTATGTTGATGCTGGCGCTGGCAGGGTGCGACAACAACGATAACGCGCCAACTGCAGTGAAAAAAGATACGTCTTCTGAAGTTGCTAAAGAGTCATCTTCGACAAATGCGACTTCTGCGAAACTCTCCTCGCCGGCGCGACAAAAACTGGCACAACAGAGTGCGGGTAAAGCACTGACATTGCTGGATCTCTCTGAGGTACAGCTCGATGGCGCAGCCACGCTGGTACTGACTTTCTCTGTCCCCCTCGACCCGGATCAGGACTTCTCGCGTGTTATTCATGTCGTCGATAAAAAGAGCGGAAAAGTGGATGGCGCCTGGGAGTTGTCAGATAATCTCAAAGAACTGCGTTTACGCCACCTCGAACCGAAACGTGATTTGATCGTCACTATTGGCAAGGAAGTTAAGGCACTCAATAACGCCACCTTCAGTAAAGATTACGAAAAAACCATCACCACCCGCGATATCCAACCCAGCGTCGGCTTTGCCAGCCGTGGTTCGCTGCTACCCGGAAAAGTCGTGGAAGGACTGCCGGTAATGGCGCTCAACGTTAACAATGTCGATGTTAACTTCTTCCGTGTTAAGCCGGAATCGCTGCCAGCTTTCATTAGCCAGTGGGAATATCGTAACTCACTGGCGAACTGGCAATCGGACAAACTGTTGGAGATGGCGGACCTGGTCTATACCGGGCGGTTTGATCTCAATCCTGCGCGTAACACCCGCGAAAAATTATTGCTGCCGCTGGGCGATATCAAGCCGCTTCAGCAGGCTGGCGTGTATCTGGCTGTAATGAATCAGGCCGGACATTACGATTACAGTAATCCAGCCACGCTATTTACGTTAAGTGATATCGGCGTATCGGCCCACCGTTATCACAATCGTCTGGATATCTTTACTCAAAGCCTGGAAAACGGCGCGGCCCAGCAAGGAATTGAAGTCTCGCTATTAAATGAAAAAGGGCAGACCCTGACTCAGGCGACCAGTGATTCACAGGGCCATGTACAGCTGGAAAATGATAAAAACGCGGCGCTACTGCTGGCGCGTAAAGACGGTCAGACAACGCTGCTCGATTTAAAACTACCGGCACTGGACTTAGCGGAATTTAACATTGCTGGCGCGCCAGGCTACAGCAAACAGTTCTTTATGTTTGGTCCGCGCGATCTTTATCGCCCTGGCGAAACGGTAATCCTCAACGGCTTACTGCGTGATGCAGACGGTAAAGCTCTGCCGGATCAACCCATCAAACTGGACGTGATTAAACCTGACGGGCAGGTACTGCGTAGTGTTGTTAGCCAGCCGGAAAATGGCCTCTACCACTTTACCTGGCCGCTGGATAGCACTGCGGCAACTGGAATGTGGCATATCCGAGCCAACACTGGGGATAACCAGTATCGGATGTGGGATTTCCACGTCGAAGATTTTATGCCGGAGCGCATGGCGTTGAATCTGACCGGCGAGAAAACGCCATTAACGCCAAAAGATGAAGTGAAATTCTCCGTGGTGGGGTACTACCTGTATGGTGCACCTGCTAATGGCAATACCTTGCAGGGACAGCTTTTCTTGCGGCCGCTGCGTGAAGCCGTTTCTGCATTGCCTGGTTTCGAATTTGGCGATATTGCTGCCGAAAACCTTTCCCGCACGCTGGATGAAGTCCAGCTGACGCTGGATGATAAAGGACGCGGCGAAGTTTCCACTGAAAGCCAGTGGAAGGAAGTACATTCCCCATTACAGGTTATTTTCCAGGGGAGTTTGCTGGAATCGGGCGGTCGCCCGGTGACGCGCCGCGCTGAACAGGCTATCTGGCCTGCCGATGTGCTGCCAGGGATCCGTCCGCAGTTCTCTTCAAAATCAGTTTACGATTATCGCACTGACAGCATGGTAAAACAGCCCATTGTTGATGAAGACAGTAACGCTGTTTTTGATATCGTTTATAGCGATGCGCAGGGCGTGAAAAAAGCAGTGTCGGGCTTGCAGGTGCGACTGATTCGCGAACGTCGCGATTACTACTGGAACTGGTCGGAAGATGAAGGCTGGAAGTCACAGTTCGATCAAAAAGATCTGATCGAAAATGAGCAAACGCTGGATCTGAAAGCGGATGAAACCGGCAAGGTAAGTTTTCCGGTAGAGTGGGGCGCTTATCGTCTGGAAGTCAAAGCGCCGAATGAAGCGGTCAGTAGCGTGCGTTTTTGGGCCGGATATAGCTGGCAGGATAATAGCGACGGTAGCGGCGCAGTGCGTCCGGACCGTGTCACGCTGAAACTGGATAAAGCCAGTTATCGCCCGGGCGACACCATTAAGTTGCATATCACCGCGCCAACGGCGGGTAAAGGTTATGCGATGGTCGAGTCCAGTGAAGGGCCGCTGTGGTGGCAAGAGATTGATGTTCCGGCTCAAGGGCTGGATCTGACGATTCCGGTCGATAAAACCTGGAATCGTCATGATCTTTATTTGAGTACTCTGGTGGTGCGTCCTGGCGATAAATCTCGCTCCGCGACGCCAAAACGCGCGGTTGGTGTGTTGCATTTGCCGCTTGGTGATGAAAACCGTCGCCTCGATCTGGCGCTGGAAACACCATCAAAAATGCGTCCCAATCAACCATTAACCGTGAAAATTAAAGCCAGCACTAAAAATGGCGAGAAGCCAAAACAGGTGAATGTGCTGGTGTCTGCCGTTGATAGTGGTGTGCTGAATATTACTGACTACGTCACGCCAGATCCGTGGCAGGCGTTCTTTGGTCAGAAACGCTATGGCGCAGACATTTACGATATTTACGGTCAGGTTATTGAAGGTCAGGGGCGTCTGGCTGCACTGCGCTTTGGTGGCGATGGTGATGAACTGAAACGCGGTGGCAAACCGCCAGTAAATCACGTCAATATTGTCGCGCAACAGGCGCTGCCGGTAACGCTCAACGAACAGGGCGAAGGCACGGTTACATTGCCGATTGGCGATTTTAACGGTGAATTGCGCGTCATGGCGCAAGCATGGACGGAAGATGATTTCGGCAGCAACGAAAGCAAAGTGGTTGTTGCGGCACCCGTGATAGCGGAACTGAACATGCCGCGCTTTATGGCTAGCGGCGACACCTCACGTCTGACGCTGGACATCACTAATCTTACCGATAAACCGCAAAAACTTAACGTTGCTCTGACCGCCAGTGGCTTGCTTGAACTGGTGAGTAATTCCCCCGCACCTGTTGAATTAGCGCCAGGTGTGCGAACCACGCTGTTTATCCCGGTGCGTGCTCTGACGGGGTTTGGCGATGGTGAAATTCAGGCCACCATTAGCGGGTTAGCGTTACCAGGTGAAACCGTTGCCGATCAGCATAAGCAGTGGAAAATCGGCGTCCGTCCGGCATTCCCGGCACAAACGGTCAATTACGGTACGGCATTACAGCCTGGTGAAACCTGGGCGCTCCCGGCTGATGGGTTGCAAAACTTCTCGCCTGTTACGCTGGAAGGGCAGCTGTTGTTGAGCGGCAAGCCACCGCTGAACATCGCACGTTATATCAAAGAGTTAAAAGCATATCCCTACGGCTGCCTGGAGCAAACCACCAGCGGCCTGTTTCCGTCACTTTATACCAATGCAGCCCAACTGCAGGCGTTGGGTATAAAAGGTGACAGCGATGATAAACGCCGTGCGGCAGTCGATATTGGCATTTCGCGTTTGCTGCAAATGCAACGTGATAACGGCGGCTTTGCCCTGTGGGATAAAAACGGTGACGAAGAGTACTGGCTGACCGCCTACGTGATGGATTTCCTGACCCGTGCTGGTGAACAGGGTTACAGCGTGCCGACAGAAGCCATTAATCGTGGAAACGAGCGTCTGCTGCGCTATTTACAAGATCCGGGCATGATGTCGATTCCGTACGCTGATAATCTTAAAGCCAGTAAGTTTGCCGTTCAGTCTTACGCAGCGCTGGTGCTGGCACGGCAACAAAAAGCGCCGCTGGGTGCGCTACGCGAAATCTGGGAGCGTCGTGCAGATGCGGCTTCTGGTTTACCGCTGCTGCAACTTGGCGTTGCGCTGAAAACCATGGGTGATGCGACGCGTGGTGAAGAAGCGATTGCGCTGGCGCTGAAAACGTCGCGTAACGATGCACGGAAATGGCTGGGCGATTACGGTAGCCCACTGCGCGATAACGCGCTGATGCTCTCTTTACTTGAAGACAACAAGCTACTGCCTGATGCACAGCAGGCATTGATTAACACCCTTTCACAGCAGGCATTTGGCGAACGTTGGCTCTCGACCCAGGAAAGTAACGCGCTGTTCCTGGCCGCCCGTACTCTTCAGGATTTACCGAGTAAATGGCAGGCGCAGACGTCTTTGTCTGCCGAGCCGTTGACAGGCGAGAAAGCGCAAAACAGCAATCTGGATAGCGATCAACTGGCAGCGTTGCAGGTGACCAACCGTGGCGACCAGCCGTTATGGCTGCGTGTGGATGCCAGCGGTTATCCGCAATCCGCACCACAACCTGCGAGCAATGTGCTGCAAATTGAGCGTCATATTCTTGGTACTGACGGTAAGAGTAAGTCTCTGGACTCGTTGCGTAGCGGCGATCTGGTGCTGGTCTGGTTGCAGGTAAAAGCCAGTGACAGCGTGCCGGATGCTTTGGTCGTTGATTTACTGCCAGCGGGCCTGGAACTGGAAAACCAGAACCTGGCTAACGGCAGCGCCAGCCTGGAGCAAAGTGGCAGCGAAGTGCAAAACCTACTCAATCAAATGCAACAAGCGAACATTAAGCATATTGAGTTTCGGGACGATCGCTTTGTAGCGGCGGTTGCTGTAGATGAATATCAGCCGGTAACGCTGGTGTATCTGGCGCGGGCGGTAACGCCGGGAACGTATCAGGTTCCGCAACCGATGGTGGAATCAATGTATGTTCCCCAATGGCGGGCGACTGGCGCTACTGAAGATTTGCTGATTATCAGACCGTAAATGCCTCGTCTGTTAATCAAACGTGGCTGCTGGATAACACTGGCAGTCACGCCCTTTATTATCATTCTGGCAGCGTGGGGGGCAGATAAACTCTGGCCTCTGCCGCTACATGAAGTTAACCCCGCACGCGTCGTCGTGGCGCAGGATGGGACGCCGCTCTGGCGCTTTGCCGATGCTGATGGCATCTGGCGTTATCCGGTAACCATCGAAGATGTTTCTCCGCGTTATCTCGAAGCACTGATCAATTACGAAGATCGCTGGTTCTGGAAGCATCCAGGCGTGAACCCATTCTCGGTGGCTCGTGCTGCCTGGCAGGATCTTACTTCTGGTCGGGTTATCTCCGGCGGCAGTACGCTCACCATGCAGGTAGCTCGCCTGCTTGATCCACATTCGAAAACCTTTGGCGGTAAAATTCGCCAACTCTGGCGCGCATTTCAACTGGAATGGCACCTGTCTAAACGTGAAATTCTGACCTTGTATCTTAACCGCGCCCCGTTTGGCGGTACGTTACAGGGGATCGGTGCGGCAAGCTGGGCTTATCTCGGGAAATCGCCTGCTAATTTGAGCTATTCCGAGGCAGCAATGTTGGCGGTGTTACCGCAAGCGCCCAGCCGACTGCGCCCGGATCGCTGGCCGGAACGTGCTGAGGCCGCACGTAATAAAGTGCTCAAACGGATGGCTGCGCAAGGTGTGTGGTCCTGTGAGCAGGTAAAAGAATCTAGTGAAGAGCCCATCTGGCTGGCCCCCAGGCAAATGCCGCAATTGGCACCGCTGTTTTCGCGCATGATGCTCGGTAAAAGTAAAAGCGACAAAATCGTTACTACGCTGGATGCAGGTCTTCAACGACGTCTGGAAGAATTGGCGCAAAACTGGAAAGGACGATTGCCGGCGCGCAGCTCACTGGCGATGATCGTGGTTGATCATACCGATATGCGTGTTCGCGGCTGGGTAGGATCGGTCGATCTCAACGATGATTCACGCTTTGGTCATGTTGATATGGTTAATGCGATCCGATCGCCAGGATCGGTGCTCAAACCATTTGTTTATGGTCTGGCGCTGGATGAAGGTTTGATCCACCCGGCATCGCTGTTGCAAGACGTCCCCCGACGCACCGGTGATTATCGACCTGGTAACTTTGACAGCGGTTTTCATGGCCCGATCAGCATGAGCGAGGCGCTGGTGCGCTCGCTGAACTTACCTGCTGTGCAGGTGCTGGAAGCCTATGGCCCGAAACGGTTTGCGGCAAAATTACGCAATGTTGGATTGCCGTTGTATCTGCCCAACGGTGCTGCGCCCAATCTTTCGCTCATTCTTGGCGGCGCTGGTGCAAAACTGGAAGATATGGCTGCAGCGTATACCGCGTTTGCTCGCCACGGTAAGGCGGGTAAGTTGCGCTTACAGCCGGGCGACCCATTACTTGAGCGACCGTTAATGTCGCCGGGGGCCGCGTGGATTATCCGCCGTATTATGGCAGATGAAGCGCAGCCGCTTCCGGATAGCGCCTTACCACGCGTCGTACCACTGGCGTGGAAAACAGGAACCAGTTATGGCTACCGCGATGCATGGGCAATAGGGATAAACGCTCGCTATGTGGTCGGTATCTGGACCGGCAGGCCGGACGGCACGCCCGTTGTCGGTCAGTTTGGTTTTGCCAGCGCCGTACCGCTGTTGAATCAGGTCAATAATATCTTACTGTCGCACAGTGCGAATCTGCCGGAAGACCCGCGTCCTGACTCTGTAAGCCGTGGCGTTATCTGCTGGCCGGGCGGACAGTCTTTGCCGGAAGGTGACGGTAACTGTCGCCGCCGCCTGGCAACCTGGCTGCTGGACGGGAGCCAGCCGCCAACTCTATTACTACCGGAGCAGGAAGGCATTAATGGCATTCGTTTCCCCATCTGGCTGGATGAAAACGGCAAACGTGTTGCCGCTGATTGCCCTCAGGCGCGACAAGAAATGATAAATGTCTGGCCGCTACCGCTGGAACCCTGGCTGCCTGCATCGGAGCGCCGCGCCGCACGCCTGCCATCGGCATCAACAAGTTGCCCGCCGTACGGTCACGATGCCCAGCTCCCGCTGCAGCTGACAGGCGTTCGCGATGGCGCGATTATTAAACGTTTACCTGGCACTGCTGATGCTTCTTTGCCTGTGCAAACCACGGGTGGCACAGGTGAACGATGGTGGTTTCTTAATGGTGCGCCGTTAACTGAACGTGGGCGTAACATTACGTTGCGTTTGAGTGAAAAAGGTGATTATCAGTTACTGGTGATGGATGAAATGGGACAGGTCGCGACGGTGAGATTTGCCATGCAGTAGTCTGTTTTGTCAGATTTTGTTGCTTAAACTCGGTTTATTTTAAAAAAATGTTACCTTCATCAATAGTCAACGGCCCTGTAGCTCATTATAATCCGCGCCATCTCGTACGCTGGTACAGACAACAACAGAATAATTTACAGAGGTAAAAATGGCTATTGAACGTACTTTTTCCATCATCAAACCGAACGCGGTAGCAAAAAACGTTATTGGTAATATCTTTGCGCGCTTTGAAGCTGCTGGATTCAAAATTGTCGGCACCAAAATGCTGCACCTGACCGTTGAACAGGCTCGTGGCTTTTATGCTGAACACGATGGAAAACCGTTCTTTGATGGTCTGGTTGAGTTCATGACCTCTGGCCCGATCGTGGTTTCCGTACTGGAAGGTGAAAACGCCGTTCAGCGTCACCGCGATCTGCTGGGCGCGACCAACCCGGCAAACGCACTGGCCGGTACTCTGCGTGCTGATTATGCTGACAGCCTGACCGAAAACGGTACCCACGGTTCTGATTCTGTAGAATCTGCCGCTCGCGAAATCGCCTTCTTCTTCGGTGAAGGCGAAGTGTGTCCGCGCACACGTTAATATTTTCGTAAATGCCGCGTGCAAACGTGGCATCCATGCGCCAGAATTTGTACAATGCAGCGCCCCCGGACGAGCAGTCGCTCACCGGGGCGTTTCTTTTTTCAACCCTCCAGGGGCCATAACGTGTAATAACGAGGCCGGAATAGCATATGTCTGAACAATTAGTCACACCTGAAAACGTCACCACGAAAGATGGAAAAATCAACCTGCTGGATCTCAACCGTCAGCAGATGCGGGAGTTTTTTAAAGATTTGGGTGAAAAACCCTTCCGCGCCGATCAGGTGATGAAGTGGATGTATCACTATTGCTGCGACAACTTTGATGAGATGACCGACATCAACAAAGTGTTGCGTGGCAAGCTGAAAGAGGTGGCGGAGATCCGCGCACCGGAAGTGGTTGAAGAACAGCGTTCATCTGACGGCACCATTAAATGGGCAATTGCCGTGGGCGATCAGCGCGTTGAAACGGTGTACATTCCGGAAGACGACCGCGCCACACTTTGCGTCTCCTCGCAGGTCGGCTGTGCGCTGGAGTGTAAATTTTGTTCCACTGCCCAGCAAGGTTTCAACCGTAACCTGCGGGTGTCGGAAATTATCGGCCAGGTGTGGCGTGCGGCGAAAATCGTCGGCGCAGCAAAAGTCACCGGTCAGCGCCCGATCACTAACGTAGTGATGATGGGCATGGGCGAACCGCTGCTCAACCTGAACAATGTCGTTCCGGCGATGGAAATCATGCTCGACGATTTTGGCTTTGGCTTGTCTAAACGTCGCGTGACGCTTTCTACATCGGGTGTTGTTCCGGCACTGGATAAACTGGGCGATATGATTGACGTTGCGCTGGCAATCTCTCTGCACGCGCCGAACGACGAAATTCGTGACGAAATTGTACCGATCAACAAAAAGTACAATATCGAAACTTTCCTCGCTGCGGTACGCCGCTATCTGGAAAAGTCCAATGCCAACCAGGGCCGCGTCACCATTGAATACGTGATGCTTGACCATGTTAACGACGGTACAGAGCACGCGCATCAACTGGCGGAGCTGCTGAAAGATACGCCGTGTAAGATCAACCTGATTCCGTGGAACCCGTTCCCGGGCGCGCCGTATGGCCGCAGTTCGAACAGTCGTATCGATCGCTTCTCAAAAGTGTTGATGAGCTATGGGTTCACAACCATCGTGCGTAAAACGCGTGGGGATGATATCGACGCAGCTTGCGGGCAATTAGCGGGCGAGGTTATCGACCGCACTAAACGTACCCTGCGCAAACGGATGCAGGGTGAAGCCATCGATGTGAAAACGGTTTGATGTCTCTTGCGCCACGGTTACTTTTTGTACCGTGGCGTAATCTTTTATGAATATAGCATTAAGTTGCAATTGTCTGATCAATATTAACGGTGCGTTTTTGCTGACTTTAAGGCAGTATGTAACGATGCAACAGTGAGTTAGCTTTGATTCATGTGGGCTTTGTCATGAGCACACAGACAGTCTTATACTGTATGATAAAGGTTAACTTAATGGATGTCTCGCGGTGTGGGTGAGCATGATGGCTCACCGGCATCTCAATTCTCATTTAAACGTACCTGCAGCGAATGAATACTGAAGCCACGCACGACCAAAATGAAGCACTTACTACCGGCGCTCGCTTGCGTAATGCCCGCGAACAACTTGGACTTAGCCAGCAAGCCGTTGCCGAACGACTTTGTCTGAAGGTTTCCACGGTACGCGATATTGAAGAGGATAAGGCGCCAGCCGACCTTGCATCAACATTCCTGCGCGGGTATATCCGGTCTTATGCACGATTGGTGCATATTCCGGAAGAAGAACTGCTGCCGGGGCTGGAAAAACAGGCTCCGTTACGGGCCGCAAAAGTTGCGCCTATGCAGAGTTTCTCTCTCGGCAAGCGACGTAAAAAACGCGATGGCTGGCTGATGACCTTCACCTGGCTGGTGTTATTCGTGGTGATTGGACTGAGCGGTGCCTGGTGGTGGCAAGATCACAAAGCCCAGCAGGAAGAGATCACGACTATGGCCGATCAGACCACAGCGGAACTGAACGGTAATAGCGGCCAGGCGCAGAGCGTGCCGTTAGATACCTCCTCAAACGCTAGTCAGAGTGACTCCACCACGACGTCAGCACCTGCGGATACTACCGCTGCAAACACGCAAACGTCAGACGTGACCACGCCAGCACCTGCCGTTGAACCACAGCAGAACGCAGTTGTTCCGCCTTCGCAGGCGAATGTGGATACCACTGCTACGACCGCGCCAACGGCAACGACGTCAGATGACACAGCACCACTGCCAACCGATCAGGCAGGCGTGACTACGCCGGCGGCTAACCCGAATGCACTGGTGATGAACTTTACTGCCGATTGCTGGCTGGAAGTCACTGATGCTACCGGTAAAAAACTGTTCAGCGGGATGCAGCGTAAAGACGGTAATTTGAATTTAACCGGCCAGGCACCGTATAAACTGAAAATTGGTGCGCCGGCCGCAGTACAGATCCAGTATCAAGGGAAACCTGTCGATCTGAGTCGTTTTATCAGAACTAACCAGGTTGCGCGTCTGACCCTAAATGCCGAACAATCACCGGCGCAGTAACAGACGGGTAACGCGGGAGATTTTGCATGCATAACCAGGCTCCAATTCAACGTAGAAAATCAACACGTATTTACGTTGGGAATGTGCCGATTGGCGATGGAGCTCCCATCGCCGTACAGTCCATGACTAATACGCGCACGACGGATGTCGAAGCGACGGTCAATCAAATCAAGGCGCTGGAACGTGTTGGTGCCGATATCGTCCGTGTTTCAGTACCGACGATGGACGCGGCAGAAGCGTTCAAACTCATCAAACAGCAGGTTAACGTGCCGCTGGTGGCTGACATCCACTTCGACTATCGCATTGCGCTGAAAGTGGCGGAATACGGAGTCGATTGCCTGCGCATTAACCCAGGCAATATCGGTAATGAAGAGCGTATTCGCATGGTGGTTGACTGTGCGCGCGATAAAAACATTCCGATCCGTATTGGCGTTAACGCGGGATCGCTGGAAAAAGATCTGCAAGAAAAGTATGGCGAACCGACGCCGCAGGCGTTGCTTGAGTCCGCCATGCGCCATGTTGATCATCTTGATCGTCTGAACTTCGATCAGTTTAAAGTCAGTGTCAAAGCGTCAGACGTTTTCCTGGCAGTAGAATCGTATCGTCTGCTGGCAAAACAGATCGTTCAGCCGCTGCATCTTGGGATCACCGAAGCCGGCGGCGCACGCAGTGGGGCGGTGAAATCTGCCATCGGTTTAGGTCTGTTGTTGTCTGAAGGTATTGGTGACACGCTGCGCGTTTCGCTGGCTGCCGATCCGGTTGAAGAGATCAAAGTCGGTTTCGATATCCTTAAATCGCTGCGAATCCGTTCGCGCGGGATCAACTTCATTGCCTGCCCGACCTGTTCTCGTCAGGAGTTTGACGTTATTGGTACGGTTAACGCACTTGAGCAGCGTCTGGAAGATATCATTACCCCGATGGACGTTTCGATCATTGGTTGCGTGGTGAATGGCCCTGGCGAGGCACTGGTTTCTACACTCGGCGTCACGGGCGGCAATAAGAAAAGCGGCCTTTATGAAGATGGCGTGCGCAAAGACCGTCTGGACAACAATGACATGATCGACCAGCTGGAAGCGCGCATTCGTGCGAAAGCCAGTCAGCTGGACGAAGCGCGTCGAATTGACGTTCAGCAGGTTGAAAAATAATAACGTGATGGGAAGCGCCTCGCTTCCCGTGTATGATTGAACCCGCATAGCTCCCGAAACATTGACGGAAGCGTTGAGGGTTCATTTTTATATTCAGAAAGAGAATAAACGTGGCAAAAAACATTCAAGCCATTCGCGGCATGAACGATTACCTGCCTGGCGAAACGGCCATTTGGCAGCGCATTGAAGGCACACTGAAAAACGTGCTCGGCAGCTACGGTTACAGTGAAATCCGCTTGCCGATTGTAGAGCAGACCCCGCTATTCAAACGTGCGATTGGTGAAGTCACCGACGTGGTTGAAAAAGAGATGTATACCTTTGAGGATCGCAACGGCGACAGCCTGACTTTGCGCCCTGAAGGGACGGCGGGCTGTGTACGCGCCGGCATCGAGCATGGTCTTCTGTACAATCAGGAACAGCGTCTGTGGTATATCGGGCCGATGTTCCGCCATGAGCGTCCGCAAAAAGGCCGTTATCGTCAATTCCATCAGCTAGGTTGTGAAGTCTTCGGTCTGCAAGGTCCGGATATTGACGCCGAACTGATCATGCTTACTGCTCGCTGGTGGCGTGCGCTGGGTATCTCTGAACACGTTACCCTCGAACTGAACTCAATCGGTTCACTGGAAGCGCGAGCGAACTACCGCGATGCGCTGGTGGCATTCCTCGAACAGCATAAAGAAAAGCTGGACGAAGACTGCAAACGCCGCATGTACACCAACCCGCTGCGCGTGCTGGATTCCAAAAATCCGGAAGTGCAGGCGTTACTCAATGACGCTCCGGCGTTAGGCGATTATCTTGACGAGGAGTCTCGCGAGCATTTTGCTGGTCTGTGCAAACTGCTGGAGAGCGCAGGTATTGCCTACACCGTCAACCAGCGTTTGGTGCGTGGTCTGGATTACTACAATCGTACCGTTTTCGAATGGGTGACTAACAGTCTCGGTTCCCAGGGAACCGTGTGCGCAGGCGGTCGTTATGACGGTCTGGTGGAACAGCTGGGTGGCCGTGCAACACCGGCAGTAGGTTTTGCGATGGGCCTCGAACGTCTTGTGTTGTTAGTTCAGGCAGTTAATCCGGAATTTAAAGCCGATCCCGTTGTCGATATATACCTGGTGGCTTCAGGCGCCGATACACAATCTGCGGCGCTGGCATTAGCTGAGCGTCTACGTGATGAATTACCGGGTGTGAAATTGATGACCAACCACGGCGGCGGCAACTTTAAGAAACAGTTTGCCCGTGCTGATAAATGGGGCGCACGCGTTGCTGTGGTGCTGGGTGAGTCCGAAGTGGCCAACGGCACGGCAGTAGTGAAGGATTTGCGCTCTGGTGAGCAAACGGCAGTTGCGCAGGATAGCGTAGCCGCGCATTTGCGCACGTTACTGGGTTAAGGAAGGAGAAGGACAGCGTGGAAATTTACGAGAACGAAAACGACCAGGTTGAAGCGGTTAAACGCTTTTTTGCTGAAAATGGCAAAGCACTGGCTGTTGGGGTGATTTTGGGCGTTGGCGCACTGATTGGCTGGCGCTACTGGAACAGCCATCAGGTTGATTCCGCACGCTCCACTTCTCTTGCCTATCAAAATGCGGTTACCGCAGTTAGCGAAGGCAAACCAGACAGCATTCCGGCGGCGGAAAAATTCGCTGCTGAAAATAAAAATACTTATGGCGCGCTGGCTTCTTTGGAACTTGCGCAGCAATTTGTTGACAAAAATGAACTAGAGAAAGCTGCCGCCCAATTGCAACAGGGGTTGGCGGACACGAGCGATGAAAATCTCAAAGCCGTGATAAATCTGCGTCTTGCCCGAGTTCAGGTGCAGCTCAAGCAGGCTGATGCCGCGCTGAAAACCCTTGAAACCATTAAAGGTGAAGGGTGGGCTGCCATTGTTGCCGACCTGCGTGGTGAAGCATTGCTGAGCAAAGGTGATAAGCAAGGTGCGCGTAGTGCATGGGAAGCAGGCGTGAAAAGCGATGCTACCCCGGCACTGAGCGAAATGATGCAGATGAAAATTAATAATTTGTCCATCTGAGAGGGACCCGATGCAATTGCGTAAATTACTGCTGCCAGGACTGCTTTCCGTTACTCTTTTAAGCGGCTGTTCGCTGTTTAACAGCGAAGAAGATGTGGTAAAGATGTCCCCATTGCCGACCGTTGAAAACCAGTTTACGCCGACCACGGCGTGGAGCACCTCTGTTGGTAGCGGCATTGGCAACTTCTATTCTAATCTTCATCCGGCACTGGCGGACAACGTTGTCTATGCAGCGGACCGCGCTGGTTTAGTAAAAGCGATGAATGCGGATGATGGCAAAGAAATCTGGTCTGTCAGTCTGGCCGAGAAAGATGGCTGGTTGTCTAAAGAGCCGGCATTGCTTTCTGGCGGCGTGACCGTAGCAGGTGGTCACGTTTACATTGGCAGCGAAAAGGCGCAGGTTTACGCGCTGAATACCAGCGATGGTACTGTAGCATGGCAAACTAAAGTCGCAGGTGAAGCACTTTCTCGCCCGGTGGTTAGCGATGGTCTGGTACTTATCCACACCAGTAATGGTCAGTTGCAAGCGCTGAACGAAGCAGACGGTGCTGTTAAATGGACAGTTAACCTTGATATGCCTTCGCTCTCTTTGCGTGGCGAATCTGCGCCAGCCACAGCGTTTGGCGCAGCAGTTGTTGGTGGTGATAATGGCCGCGTCAGCGCAGTACTGATGCAACAGGGCCAGATGATTTGGCAACAGCGCATCTCTCAGGCGACCGGCTCTACTGAAATCGACCGTCTGAGCGATGTTGACACAACTCCGGTAATCATTAACGGCGTTGTTTTTGCACTGGCCTATAATGGTAACCTGACGGCGCTTGATCTGCGCAGCGGTCAGATTATGTGGAAACGCGAACTGGGTTCGGTGAATGATTTCATCGTCGACGGCAACCGCATCTATCTGGTCGATCAAAATGACCGGGTGATGGCGTTGACTATTGATGGCGGCGTTACGCTGTGGACGCAAAGCGATCTGTTGCATCGCCTGCTGACTTCTCCGGTGCTGTATAATGGCAACCTGGTGGTGGGTGACAGTGAAGGCTATCTGCACTGGATTAACGTCGAAGATGGTCGTTTCGTTGCCCAGCAAAAAGTTGATAGCTCCGGTTTCCAGACCGAACCGGTTGCCGCTGATGGCAAACTGCTGATCCAGGCAAAAGACGGGACTGTGTACTCCATTACACGTTAATCGTCTCTGTCGTTCACTTTGAAAACGGCTCCTGGACAGGGGCCGTTTTCCTGTTTTTAACAACGACGCAAAAAAAGCGATCGTTGTCTGATGATTTATAAAAATGAGGCTTTAAACATGGTACCTGTGGTCGCGCTTGTCGGGCGCCCTAACGTAGGAAAATCCACGTTATTTAACCGTCTAACTCGCACCCGAGATGCGCTGGTTGCGGATTTCCCGGGTCTGACTCGTGACCGTAAGTACGGTCGTGCAGAAATTGAAGGCCGCGAGTTTATCTGTATTGATACCGGCGGTATTGACGGTACGGAAGACGGTGTTGAAACCCGCATGGCGGAACAGTCGCTACTGGCGATTGAAGAAGCAGACGTTGTACTGTTTATGGTTGATGCGCGTGCTGGCCTGATGCCAGCAGATGAAGCTATTGCCAAGCACCTGCGCTCCCGAGAAAAACCTACCTTCCTGGTGGCAAACAAAACTGATGGTTTAGATCCAGACCAGGCAGTTGTTGATTTCTATTCGCTCGGTTTAGGCGAAATCTACCCAATTGCCGCGTCTCATGGTCGTGGTGTATTAAGCCTGCTGGAGCACGTCCTTCTGCCGTGGATGGAAGATCTCGCGCCGCAAGAAGAAGTGGACGAAGACGCAGAATACTGGGAGCAATTTGAAGCGCAAGAGAACGGCGAAGAAGAAGAGGAAGACGACTTCGACCCGCAAAGTCTGCCGATCAAACTGGCGATTGTGGGGCGTCCGAACGTCGGTAAGTCTACGCTCACTAACCGTATTCTCGGTGAAGAACGCGTTGTGGTTTACGACATGCCAGGCACAACACGTGACAGTATCTACATTCCAATGGAACGTGACGGACGTGAGTATGTACTCATTGACACCGCAGGCGTACGTAAACGCGGCAAAATCACCGATGCGGTAGAGAAGTTCTCAGTAATCAAAACGTTGCAGGCAATTGAAGATGCCAACGTGGTGATGCTGGTCATTGATGCACGCGAAGGTATTTCCGATCAGGATCTCTCTCTGCTGGGCTTTATTCTCAATAGTGGGCGCTCACTTGTGATTGTGGTGAACAAGTGGGATGGCCTGAGCCAGGAAGTGAAAGAGCAGGTGAAAGAGACGCTGGACTTCCGTCTGGGCTTTATTGATTTTGCTCGCGTGCACTTTATCTCTGCATTGCACGGCAGTGGTGTTGGTAACCTGTTTGAATCAGTGCGTGAAGCATATGACAGCTCTACCCGTCGCGTGGGTACGTCTATGCTGACACGAATCATGACCATGGCTGTTGAAGATCACCAGCCGCCACTGGTACGCGGGCGTCGCGTGAAGCTGAAATATGCCCACGCCGGTGGTTATAACCCGCCGATTGTGGTGATTCACGGTAACCAGGTAAAAGACCTGCCGGATTCCTACAAGCGTTATCTGATGAACTACTTCCGCAAGTCTCTGGATGTGATGGGTACGCCGATTCGTATTCAGTTCAAAGAAGGGGAAAACCCATATGCGAACAAGCGTAACACCCTGACGCCGACCCAGATGCGTAAGCGTAAGCGCCTGCTGAAGCATATCAAGAAAAGTAAGTAATTACTTATCTGGTTTCCCTTTCCATATGGAAAGGGAAACTCATGAAAATGTGAGGATCATTTATGGAACTCAGCTGCCCAATCTGCCAAAAACCTCTCGAACGTCAAGGCGAGACGGCTCACTGCGTAACTTGCGACAAAGATTTCATCGTCCAGGCACTTTGCCCTGACTGCCACCAACCGTTACAGGTGTTAAAAGCGTGTGGTGCGGTGGATTATTTCTGCCAGCATGGTCACGGTTTAATTTCTAAAACCCGTATTGAATTTGTCATTGCTTAATATCACTGGAATATATGATTTCGCATTATATATTCCTAATATAAATATTATAATCTCTTCTCTATTAGATAAATGGCTAATTAAAAATGAGCAAAGTCTCATTGTTATAACTTTAAGACTATGTTTAGCACTTCTGGTGTGCAGTTGCTGCGTTATCTGGAATACAATGTTAGACATTATTTTAGAATTAAATTCCCACAGGGAAAAACATGTTGCAATGGATCCGCTATATAACACTAATATTTATCTCCGGTGCT